>JAKLKA010000148.1 GCA_023150915.1 Polyangiaceae bacterium | reverse complement strand
CCCGAGTTGATGCGGCGGGCGGAACCGAGCACAGGTTTCAGGAACTCCGCTTGGTTCCCGTCGCCGTTGGCTCCCCCGTTGGTCGGAAGGCCTCGGGCGTGATCGCTCCACCGGCCGAAAAGGCCGCAGGCGTTCATCCCGTGTTGCTCGCGGCAATGATCAACATGGCGCCTAGCGATTTGGTGGACGTCTACGTTGACCTCCGAATCGAGCCGAGCACCCCACTCGGCCCTCACCCCGCGTCCCTCTTCCATTGGAGCGCCGATTCAACAGCCTCCGTCGGCGCGGCCCCGGACCGCCTGCTTGCGCGGAAGAGCGAGGTCACCGCCCTGACGAAGGGAGTCAGGCAGCACCTTGAGGCTGCTGGCGCGTCTTACATCGAGGAGTTCTGGCTGACAGGGAACGTGCTCACAAGGATTCGCGTGAAGGACGTCGCCGCGCTCGCGGCTCGAGATGACGTGCGCGCACTTTATCGACCTCCGCCCTCGCCCCCGGCGTCGTCCACAACGTGGGACGGCACCGACATTCGCCACGCCAGTGGCGTGAACACTGGAGTGTTCATCAGCGCTGGGTACGACGGGCAGTACGTCAATCCACGGCACGGCGGGCTCCTGCGCTTGGCCGTGTTGGATGATAACTTCGATCCCGACCATCCAGGGTTTGCCGATTGGACAGGTGGCCCGAGCCGCGTCATCAGCACCTGGAACTGCCTGAACGCGCCCGCGTGCACGGCGGGCGCTCCGTTCCCACCTTCGGGGACGCACGGAACTGTGGTCGCCGGCATTGCTGCGGGAGACCTCACCCAAGGACAGATGGGTGGCACCGCGGATTGGCAACTTGACCGCAGCGGCGCAGCGAAAGAGGTCGAGCTTGTCTTGATGGAAGTCGGGTCCGGAGGCTCAACCGAGCGGGCACTGCAGAAGGCCGTAGAATTGGCAGTGGATGCTGTGTCGCTGTCACGCGGGGGACTGGACTCGTGTGATGGGAATTTCGCCGGCGTGGACGAGGCGGTGTACCAGGCCTACCAGGCTGGAGTGCATGTCTCTATTTCCGCTGGAAACGCCGGCCATCCCGGTGGCTGCACGCTGTGGGGTCACGCTGACAACTTGAGCGGATTTGTGGTTGGTGCGCTCGGCGAGTCGCAGTCGGGCGTCACCTACGCGAACTATTCAACATCGAACGTTTGGTCGTCGAGCAGCGAAGGTGGCATCGACGTGACGACCAGCGGCGCGCTTCATTCGCGCGCCGTGACCGCGGTCTCGGCGATGGCGCCGCTTGGGGTTCAGTACGGCTACATGTACGACAACACCTTCGAAGTGCCCACCGGGTGGGGCACAAGTCTCGCTCAGCCACAGGTCGTCGGAGCTGGCCTGCTTGTGAAGCACTTCATGCTCGCCAACCTCGGGCTGCAGATCAACGAGCGAGGCGCGCTCTTCAGCGCCTTGCTCGCGATGACGGACAGAGCAACGGGGCAATTCGCTTACGGGAGTTCGGGCTTCAGCCCACTCTGGGGAGGCGGTCGGTTCCAAGCACGCCTCTTCACCACGGCGGACCATCCAAGCGGCGGATGGGGATGGAGTCAGCACAACGTACGCCTGCGCCAAGGCGATTGGGTCAATATCTCGGTTCAAGGCCCTGGAATTGAGCCCATCTGGCTGAATCAGTTCAAGGTCCACGCCGTGTTCATGGAACCTGACGCACAAGACATCGGCGACATCGACGTCTACGTTCGCGATCAGGACTGCGGGGCGGGCTCCCAAGTCCTTGGCTACGACCAGAGCTACGACACCAAGTCGATGGTCAGATTGGCCGGGTGGCAAGCGGGCGGCAAAGCACTCTGCGTCCAGCTCCACGGGTACTACATCCCAACCGGCCAGACCCGGTACGTGCACATCTTCACTTACTATTCGGCCGACGTGCAAATGAGGTGACGCATGCGACCGTCCACTTTCGCAGCGTCGATTGCCGCGCTTCTGTGCGTTATCCAGGCGTGCTCTGACGGCGAGGCGGGTTCCAGCTCAAGCGGTGGCGGTGCAGGTGCGGGAGCAACCGGGGGTGCCGCGGGATCCGGTGTTGGTGGAGGGACTGACTCGGGCGCAGAGGAAGCGCCCGACTCGCTCGCTGACACGGCCCCGGACACGACAACCGGCGACGCTGACGTTTCCGCGGAGAGTGACACCGGGTCCGGCGATGTGTTCGCCGAAGACGCCGATAGCAGCCTCGACTCGGGCTCGATTTGTGCGGCCCTGGACGAGACGCAATGCACCGGAGTTGGTATCCCCTGCGTTGCCCTCCAGGGGAAACTAGTTCAGGACGGTGGGTCCGGATATGCGGGTTGCTGGACGGGGTATTGGCCAACCGCTGATGGGGGCTGGTATCCGAAGGACTTCGCTGCAATTCAGTCCTGCGCCATCGACTTGGCAGGAGCATGCTGGGTCTTCAGCGGCGCATTCGCGCCCGACGGCTGGAAGCTCCTGCCGTCATGCAACAACGTCCCGGCCTGTAGCGGCGCTCTCGGTGACCAGTAGCCGTTCTGAGATTTGGGGACGCCAGCGCCCGTGCCACCGTGGATCGCGGCACCTTGAGCTTCGACGCTCGGCAAGAGTGGGAACGATGTCTGCTTTTTTCCGCGGCGCATTGATCGGCGTTGGCGCTGCAGGAACTCCGCGGAACCAGCCCAACATTGGTCGAATCCGTCGCGATCATGGCGCCGCGCTTCCGCGCGATCGTTTCCACTTGGGCGGCCGGGTGCGTCTTCGCTCGTCGCCAAGCGCGGTGTTCCATGGCCGCCACGTCATCGCTCGTTGCTGCGAGCGGGCTGGTGACCTCGGCCCGGCGCGGCGGTCGGGCTCCGCTCGTCGGCGCACGCTCTGCGCCACGCCGCTCGGCGAGTCGTAGCGATGTGCCGAGCTCGAGCGGTGCACGCGCGCGAGGGGTCCGCGGGGCGGCGCGTCACAGAGCCTGCGCCCTGGGTCGCGAAGCCCGCCCACCAAGCCGGGCCTCGGAGGAACCATGTCCGCTCGCACCATCGCGCAGCTTCGTCGCCAGCAACTGCTCGCCCAGCGCGCCGCCGCCATGCGGGCGGCGCCTACGCGGTCGGAGCGCGTCTTCTGGGAAGCCGTGCGTGCGCGCCGCCTGCAGGTGGAAGTCCGGCGCCAGGTCGTGCTCGGCGAATTCATCGCAGACTTCTTCGTGCCGTCTGCCAGGCTCGTCATCGAGATCGACGGTGGGTACCACCGCCGCCGCGTCGCGGCGGATGCGCGGCGCGAGCGGGCGCTCCGCCGCCTCGGCTACCGGGTGCTCCGGCTCGAGGCTGAGCTCGTGGTCACCGCATTGCCGGTCGCGCTCCGGCGTTTGAGGGACGCGCTCGTAGGCTGACCCAGCCGCTCACCACGGCCACCACTCGCGCGGGATGCGCTGCCAGCTGGTGGGGCGGCGGCGGTCGCCTTCGGGCAGCACCAGCGAGCCCACGAACTCGGCGTGCTCGTACACGCTGCCAATGCTCTTGGCGATGGCGTCGAGGTCCTTCTCGTCGGCCACGCCGTTGCTGGTCGCCTTGTAGAACTGCACCGTGATGCGGATCGGGAACTGGGGGTCGCGCTCGAGGCGCAGGTTGCCGCCCTCTTCGAAGGGCCCGCGCGCCTTGCCGTGCCCGAGCACTGCTTGTTCGACGTCGCTCTTGTCCTTCGCCTCTTCCATCGGCATGGCGCTGGCCTTCTTCGAGGGCGCGCCGGCGGCGGCGGACGGTTGGGCCATCTCGGCGTCGGCGTCGGCCATGGCGCCGCCCAGGCGGCCGCGGTTTCGGTGCTTGAGCGGGATCTGGATCAGGAACAGCACGTCGGCGCCACGGGCCAGGGCCGAGCGATCGTCCTGGGTCTTGGGCCCGCCCTGGGCCTTGATGCGATGCTCGACGTCGCTCTTGCGCTCGGCGGTGAACGCAGAGCGCATGCCCTCGTTGTTGAAATAGAGCTCTTGCCCCATGCCCTGCGAGGCCGACTCTTCCGGGCGGTTCTCGATCACCCGCATGCTGGTGCCCTGGCGCGTGACGAGCAACGTGAGCACCGCGGGCGAGCCCGGCGCGGACTGGTAGTTGAACAAGGCGGGGTTGAACTCGGCCTTGCCCTTCTTGGGGATGGGCAAGAACACCGCCTGGGCGCTCACCAGGAAGTGGGTGTCGCGCGCCGCCAGCATGTTGCCGCTACCCTGGATGCTCCAGGGCTTGCTGGCGTACTTCTTGAGGTCGCGCAGCACGTCGGTGAGCGGCACGGTGTCCAGCTTCTTCTTGTTCTTGTGGTTGCCCACCCGCACGAAGAACTTGTCCGCGGGCACGTCGCCGGTGCGGTCGGTGAAGTTGGGGAAGCGGATCACCGGCATCAGCGAGCTGGTCTCGCCGCCGCCGCCGGGTGCGCGGTAGCGCACCTGAAGGGTGAGATCCGAGATGTTGGGCCCGAGCGAAGAGCCCTCGGCGCGACCCGTGTCCTCCCACATCACGTTCAGCAGATCGAGCCCGCGGCGGGTGACCGCGCTGCGCAGCTGCTGGTCGCTCACCATGTTCACGACCTTCTGCACCACCGTGGGGTAGTCCGGGTCGGCGGCGCCGACGATGCCCCACTCGGGGTCGTCGGCGCCGGGCTCTTCGGGGTCGCCGGTGGCGATCACGTTCTCGCCGCCGGGGCCGTGGGGACCGCGAGCGTATTCCGACTCGCGCTGGCCCCCGGCGCACGCTGCCGCCACCACGCCCAGGGTCACGATGCTGCACCAAGCTCTGGTCTTCATCACGTTCACTCCCAGCCTCCGCGGCCACCGCTCATCGGCACCAGGCGGCTCTCCATGGCGATCTTGGCGATGCCCACCGTCTCGCGGGTGCCGTTCAAGAAGAACGGGACCACTCGACGGGCGCCCGCCACGTTCACGATCACCTCGCCGCGCACCGGCGTCGAGCCCGAACCGCGCACCACCTCGATCACGTATTCACCGGGCTTGGCGCCGCGGATGGCCAGGCTCTCACGCTGCGTGCTGGCCACGTCCAGAGCGCTGATCACCGCCTTGGTGGGGGCGCCCAGCCACGAGACGCGGTTGCCGTCGGGATCGATCAGCGCAAGGTCGAGATCGGTGTCGCCACCCAGCCAGGTCGCCTCGAGCTTCAGGTCGCCAGAGAGCTCGTCCTTCAGGTTGTCGAACTTGGAGAACTGAGCCTCGGCGGCCTTGCGCACTGCGGCGTCCGCGGCTTGCAAGATGTCGTCTGCCAGGCGGCCCTCGCCGTTGCGGCGTCCGCAGCTCACGGCCTCGGCCAAGAGCGCGGCGTCGCCCGAGCGGAGCTGAGCCAGCGCCAGCGAGTGTCGGCAACCCACCGCGGGGCGGCCCGCCCAGCGGTGCAGCCGCGCCAGGCGCTTCTGCGACGGGATGTCGTCGGGGCGCACGTCCACCACGCTGCCCAGGATGCGAATCGCGCCTTCCCGGTCGCCGCCGCGGGCGGCGATGTCGGCACGGGCCGTGAGCGCGTCGGCATCCAGCGGCTCTTTCTCGCTCCAGCGCTCGGCCAGCGTGCGCGCCTGGTCCACGTCGCCGCCCACGGCGTACAGAGTGAACAGCTTGCGCAGCGCGCCGCGGTGGTTGAGGTTGGCCTGCACGTCGCGCTCGGCCTGGGCGATGGTGCCCAGGCTGACTGCCTTCGGCTGCACGCGACCCTCGAGCACGCTGCCCTTGCGCTCCCAGATGCGGCGCATGGGGATCATGTTGCGGGGGCGGGTCCACGGGTCCATCGGCGGGGGCCGGCGCGACGCGCGGGGTGCGTCTTCTTTCTTCGACTTCTCTTCGGCGAAGGGCAGTGGCTCTGCGGCCATGCTGGGTGACGCCGGCTTGGGCGCGGGCGACGCGGCCCCTGTGGAGCCCATGCCGAAGCCGCCGCCGCCGGGTGCCTCGGAGTCCATTGCCTTGGCACTCATCTTCGCGGGGCCCGAGCGGCCGCGCGCGGCCGAATCTTTGTCGAAAGCGTCGCCCTCGGACTCGTCGACCTCGTTCGCACCCTGCGCCACGGTGCCCGCGGCGGCTTCTTCACCCGTCCACTGGTGGGCGGTGCGGGTGTTGTCCAGGCCGAAGGCCTTGAACATGGCCTCGCTTTCCAGCACCAAGAGCGAGGTGAACCGGCTGGCCACGTCGAACGCGCTCGACAGACGGATGGCTTCCTTCTTCGCTTCCGCGCTGGGCTCGCGCTCCAGATCGGTGATGCGGGTGGCCGCGAACAAGCGCGGCACGAAGGCGTTGCCCTTGGCTTCGGTGGCGACCACGCGCACCGGGTAGCGCTGCTCGAAGCCCTCTTTCCCCAGCTTGCCGCGGACCACCACGTTGCCTTCGATCTCACCCTTGTCCATGCGAGCGACCAACACCTGCTCGCCACCGGCCACGATGGTGTCCACGCGGCGGGGTGCCACTTCGGTGAGGCCCGCCGGCAGCTCGACGGTGACGTCGCGCAGCGTGGTGCCATAGGTGGCAGAGAGCGTGGCGAACACCGCCTCGGCCGTGGTCTGGCCGGGGACGAAGGGCAGCATCACGCCGCCGCCGCCGCGGGCCATGGCGCCCAGCGTGTCGATGTCCGAGTCGGCGCCAATGGCCACCGTGGTGACCGTGCCGCTGCCAGGGGGCATGGCGTCTTCGATGGCGCGCGTGACATACGCCGGCCGGATCTGGCCGGTGGTGGGCATGCCGTCGCCGATGAACACGATGCGCAGATCTTTGTTGGTGGCCGCGCTGGTCGCACCGCGCGCCAGGCGAATGGCCATGGTCGGATCGCTCGCCCCCTCGGGGACGACCCCGTCGAGGAAGCGGCGCGCCTCGGTGGCGCTCTGCCGGCTCGGTCGCTGCAGCCCGCCGGGCAGCACGCGGCAGTCCGTGTCGCAGGCCAAGAGCGTGAAGCTGTCGCCCTCGTCCAGCTCGCGCACCAGCTTGCTGGCCACTTGGACGGCGCGCTTGTAGCTCTCGCCATACATCGAACGACTGCTGTCGACCACGATGGCAAACGTGCGCTGCACTGCCTCGCGCGAGCGCGGCAGCTTGGGACGCAGCGCCACCGCCACGTAGGGCGCGTCGTTGCCCAGCTTCGCCGCCGGCGCCACCTCGGGGGCGGCCTTGACGACGGCGTTGTCGCTGGTCTTCTTGGTCGCGGGCGGGGGCGCCTTGGTCTTCTGCTCCAGCTTGCTCGCCTCGTCGGCGCTGGGCTTGTAGGCCCACGCCGTGAGCTCGGCATCGCGCTCGGGCAAAGCGTATTCGACCGTCAGATCGCCGGCGGGCGAGAAGCTCGTGGCGTTCATGCTCAGCTGATCGGCGCCGTTGTTCTTGGCCGAGGCCAGCTGATAGCCGTGGGGGCGCACGCCGAAGCTCTCGTCGTGTCCGCGCACCTGCACGTCCACGTCGAAGCGGCCCACGCGGGTCGACCCGCTGGGGTCGTGCGCCATCGGATAGCTGTAGCGACGCACACCGCCGGTGGGCTTGATGGTCTGGGTATAGGCCAAGATCACGCGCCGCGAGCCGCGCTTGGGGATCGGGAAGATGCGCAGCTCGAAACGCCCGCCGCGCTGCCACTCGAGCAGCGCCGGATCGCGCCACGGCCCGGGCACCCACACGATCTCTTCGCGCACCTGCTGCCGGATCTGCGGCGCCGCGTTGACGATGGCGCCGCGCCAGATGGCAGCGGCTCGCTCGCGATCGACGAATGCGCCCTCTTCCAGCTTGCCGTCCACCTCGAGGGCCAGCCGCTCGATCTTCGCGTCCGGCGGCACCGGGAAGCGATAGATGCCTTCCAGCACCTCGTCGGTCGAGTTGGTGAACACCTCGTCGATCTCGGTGCGGGCCATTGCTCCGGCGATCCGCACTTTGACCGCGTGCGCGGTGAGCGAGACGGCGTTGTCGCGCTCACTGCTGTCGCCAGGCTTCTTGGCCTTGAGCTCGCCCAGGCCCCGCACCGCCACCTCTTCGTGGTCGTCTTCGGCGATGCCCGACTCGCTCCACGCGATGTTCTCGCCCAGGGTGTTCGAGTTGCCGACGAACGGCGCGCTACCCGCGTAAGCGCGGCCCTGCTCCCCGGCGCGCACCGTGACCTCGCGGCCCTCGGTGTCGGCCAGCTTCACGGTGCCGCGGCTCACGTCCACGGTGGCGCTGTCGTCGCCGGCGGTCAGCGAGAACTTGGTGCCCAGCACCTCGACGTGGCCCTTCGGCAGGTCGATGCGCGCCGTCTTGCCCTCGATGTGCGCGACGTCGGCCACCAGGCTGCCGCCCTCGAGCTTCGCGCGCCGGCCCTTCTCGCTGCCCAGCGCCAGCCGAGTGTTGCGATCGAGCGACAGCTCGGTGCCGTCGGCGAGCGTCACGCGGGCCCGCGTCCGGTCGTCGGTCTTCAGCACCGAGCCCTTGGGCACTACGCCATGGTCCGCCGCTGGCGTGCAGCTCGAGCCGTCCGGCGCGCACACCGAAAGCCCGTTGCCGGCCAGCTTGGCCACCGTGCCGTGCCAGCCTTCGGCGGCCACGTCGCCCCCTGGGCCGCTGGTGCTGCGCACCTTGATCACGATGGCGGCCGCCGCCGCGGCAGCCAGCATGGCGCCCACGCCGCCCACGGCGAGCCACAAGATGGGGCTCGACTTCGGCTTCAGCGCCACGACCCGCGGCCGGGCGTCCACCCTGTCGGGAACGATCGCCGCGGGCTCGGCGAGCTCGGTCTTCGCCTGAGCCGGCATTGCCTCGGTGGCCGCGGTCGCGACCTCGGCGGTCCCCGTCGCCGGCATCGCCTCGGTGGTCGCCACCGGGCCCTCGGCGGCCTGCTGGACTGCCGGCAGCGTCGCGGTGGGCCCGGCGACGGGCGCGGTTCCACTGGTCGGTGACGCGCTGGGCTCGGGCTCCGGGCTTTGCGCACCGGGCGCCGGCGCCGCGCCGCCCTTGTCCAGCGCCGCCAGGACCCGCGCCTCCAGATCGGCCGGGGCGACGTAGTCCGCGCCGGCGGCCGCCACCAGCTCGAGGTGCTGCTCGGCATCGTAGCGTGCGTCGCGGCAGCGATCGCACTCGGCCACGTGGTCGAACAGAGGCTCGGGCGCCGAGCCGTCCAGGATGTCAGCCATGCGCTCTTCGACCTCGGCGCAGCTTGCCTTTTGGTTTTCGTCAGTCATGGCGTCACTCCTTCACCACTTCACGCAGCCGGGCCAGCGCCCGGGAAACTCGTTTGCGCGCCGCGGCCTCGTCGATGCCGCACGCGATCCCCACTTCACGAAAGCTGAGCTCGCCGGCGTAGCGCAGCACCACGGCCTCGCGCTCGCTGGGCTTGATGCCCGACAGCGCGGAACGCGCCGCCTCGGCGCGCTGACGAAGCAGCATCAGGTCTTCGGCGCTGCCGTCGCGCTCGGCGTCGTGCACCAGTCGCAGGCGGGCGGTGCGACGCGCCGTCTTCTCGAGCAGCCGCGCGCACTTCTTTCGAGCGATCCCGAACAGCCAGGCCCGCATCGAGCCGTCGGCGCGCCAGTCGGCGAACCCCGCGTGGGCGTCGAGCAAGGTCTCTTGAACCAAGTCGTCGGCCTCGGCGTTCGAGCCGACCAGGGCCATGCACAGGCGACCGACCGCCGTGCCGTGGTGCCGGGCGCACAGCGACAGCGCCAGCCGGTGGTCCCCGCTTCGGATCGCGTCCTCGATGGCGCGGTCTTCGGCCGACTGTGGGACGGGGCCGCCTCCGTCCAAGTTCGCCCTTGCCTCAACACCCATCGAAAGCTCCTTGTCCAAACCCATGTGGCCCTCAGCGCGCGGTTCGTGACCGCTTTTCTTCAAACGCGGTCGGTCGCCCGAGCTTGCAGGGTCGGCGACGCAATTCTGCCCCGCAACCTCGGGGGCATCCCCCTCGGAACCAAAGGGGAAATGCCCGATGCCCGGCCTCCGGACTAGACTCCCCGGCCGTGGAGACGGACCTAGCTCGCCGCGTCATCCCCGCGCTCGAGGCGGTCGTGTCCCGCATTCTGCCCGGGGCGACCCTGCTCTCGGCCGAGCCGTTCGGAGTCGACGACGCCGAGGTGCTCGACCCGGCCACCACCAAGGGGCTGGGCTACGGCGTGCCGCTTCGCCTGCGGGTGAAAGAGGCCGACGGCACGGAGCGCAGCCTGGTGTTCCACACCGCGAAGCCCGATCAGTTCGGGCACGACCGCCGCGCCGACCGGGCGGCCGAGCTGCTTCTGGCCTTCGATCGCTTCGAGCGCATCCCGGGCCACGTTCACGCGCTCGACGTCGGTGCGGTTGCGAAAAATGGGCGCGACCTGATCTCGCTCGGGGACGCGGGTGAGTTCTACCTGGTGACCTCGTTCGCCGAGGGCCACCTGTATGCCGACGAGCTCCGGCGCATCGCCCAGCGCGGGGCCACCACCGCCGACGACCTGGCCCACGCGGAAGCGCTGGCGCGCCACCTGGTCACGATTCACGCCGAGAAGCTCGACGCGCCGCAGCGCTATCAGCGCGCCCTGCGCGATCTGGTGGGCAGCGGCGAGGGGATCTTCGGGCTGCTCGATGCGTACGCACCGGACGTGCCCGCGGCGCCCCCGGAGCGCTTGATGGGCATCGAGCGAAGCCTCACCGACTGGCGTTGGCGGCTGAAGGCGCAGAGCGCGCGCCTCTGCCGGACCCACGGCGACTATCACCCCTTCAACGTGATCTTCTCGGACGCCGGGCAGATCGCCCTGCTCGACGCCAGCCGGGGGTGTGCGGGCGATCCGGCCGACGACGTGACCTGCATGGCCATCAACTACGTGTTCTTCGCGATCGAGCACCCGGGCACCTGGGCCACGGCGTTTCGCGATCTCTGGCACCGGTTCTGGCGCGTGTACCTGGAGGCCAGCGCGGATCGCGAGCTCTTCGCGGTGTGCGCGCCGTTCCTGGCGTGGCGGGGCCTGGTGGTGGCCAATCCGGTCTGGTACCCGCACGTGGACGGCCCGGGGCGCGATCGGGTCTTTCGCCTGATCGAGCGCGCCCTCGCTGCCGAGCGCTTCGATCCGGGCTTCGCCGACGAGGTGTTCGCGTGAGCGGCGTGGTGGTCTGGCTCACGGGCAAGCCGTCGTCGGGCAAGTCGACCCTGGCGAGCGCGCTCCACGCTCGGCTCACGCAAGAACAGATCGCCGGGTGTGTGCTCGATGGCGACCAGGTTCGCGCTGCGTTCTTCCCGCGGCACGGATACGATCCGAAGTCGCGGGACGAGTACTATGCGACGCTCGCCGCGCTGGCCGCGCTCTTGGCGCGCCAAGGTCTGGTGGTGCTGGTGCCCGCCACGGCGCATCTGAAGGCGTTTCGCGAGCGGGCCCGGGCGTCGGCTCCAAGCTTCGTCGAGGTCTACGTCGAGGCCAGCCAGGCAGAGGTCGAGGCACGCGACGCGAAAGGGCTGTATCGCGCGGTGCACGAGGGCCGTGCCGGCGGCGTGCCGGGCGCCGACGTGGGCTACGAAGTGCCCGAGCACCCCGACGTGGTGGCCCACGGTGGGCACGACACGGGGGCGATTGAGGCGATCGTCCTGGCGGTCATCGAGCGGCGTGGCTGAATCGTCGGGCAGCGCCCGGGGCACGGTGATGATCGCTGCGGCGGCCGCGGCGTGGGGCACCTGGAGCCTGTTCTTCCGGCCCGCCGAGGCCCGCGGCGGGGTCGACGCGCCGCTGGAAGTGTTCGTGGTGTTCGGGGTCATTCTGATCACCACCGCCCCGCTGGCGATTCGGGAGCATCCCGGCGTGCAGCGACCGCTGGGCGCGTGGGCGCTGCTCGGTCTGCAGGGCGTCTTCGACGCGGCCAACGCTCTGCTCTTCTTCTGGGCGATGCAGCGGACCACGCTCGCCGTGGCCGTGCTGACCCACTATCTGGCGCCGGTGCTGGTCGCGCTGGGGGCGCCGATGATGGTGGGTGAACGGGTCGGGCGGCGCACCGCTCTGGCGCTCGCGGTGGCGCTGGCCGGGCTCGCGGTGCTGCTCGAACCGTGGAGTGCCAGTGCCGACGCCCTGGGAGTCGGGGCCCTGCTCGGGGCTGGGAGCGCGGTGTTCTTCGCGTGCTCGCTCTTGGCCGCCAAGCGCCTGGGGCGCCACTTCGTGCCCAGCGAGATCTTGGCGTGGCACATGCCGACCGCGCTCGTCACCATCTTGCCGTTCGTGTCGCTCGAGGCGCTGTCGGCTCCGCCTGGGGCGCTGGCCCTGCTCGGCCTGGCGGGCGTCGGGCCGGGCGCGGTGGCGGGGGTGCTGTTCATTCGCGGGCTCGCCTGCACGCCGGCCAGCCGCGCGGCGATCCTGTTGCTGCTCGAGCCGGTGGTGGCGGTCGGGCTCGGCGTGGCGGTGTTCCACGAGCGCCTTCGGCCGGCGGCGCTGGTGGGCGGGGCGATGGTGCTGGCGGCGGCGGCGGCTGTGATCACCGAGCGACCACGCTAGGATCCCCCGATGCCCGAGCTCCCCGACGTCCAAGTCTACGTCGAGCGGCTCGCGGCCCTCACCGCCGGGCAGCCGCTCCGACGCGTCCGAATCGTGAGCCCGTTCGTGCTGCGCACCGTCGACCCGCCGGTGCGCGCCCTCGAGGGTCGCGCGGTGGTCGGGGTCGAGCGCCTGGGCAAGCGCATCGTGATCGAGACCGAGGGCGCACTCTTCGCGGTCATCCACCTGATGATCGCCGGCCGCCTGCGCTGGCGCGAGCCCGGCGCCCCGGTGCCGAAGAAGGTGGGGCTCTTCGGCCTCGACTTCGACGGCGGCTCGCTGATCATGACCGAGGCCAGCAGCAAGAAGCGGGCAAGCCTGCACGTGGTCGGCTCGCGCGCCGCCTTGGAACCCTTCGACCGCGGCGGCATCGAGCCGCTGAGTGCTACCCGCGAACAGCTCTCCGCGGCGATTCGGCGCGAGAACCGCACCCTCAAACGCGCGCTCACCGATCCGCGTTTGGTCAGCGGAATAGGCAATGCGTATTCCGACGAGATCTTGTTCCACGCGGGGCTCTCGCCGGTGCGCCTGACCCACCAGCTCACGGACGATGAAGTCGCGCGCCTCGCGGCGGCGGCGCAGTCCACTTTGCAGGGCTGGCTCGAGCGCACGCGGCGCGAGGTGGGCGCCGGGTTCCCCGACAAGGTCACGGCGTTTCGCCAAGGTATGGCCGTGCACGGGCGCTACGGCCAGCCCTGCCCCACGTGCGGCACCCGGGTGCAGCGCATTCGTTTCGCGGACAATGAAGTGAACTACTGCCCCCGGTGCCAAACCGGCGGCAAGCTCTTGGCCGATCGCGGGCTCTCGCGCCTGCTGGGCGCCGACTGGCCGAAGAGCATCGACGAGCTCGAGGAGCGGCTGGGCAAGGGCCAGTGACTGGGTTACAAGTGGGCCCGAGGTCACCATGCGTGTCACCTGCATCATGGTTCCGGTGGAATACTCCGAGCACTGCCGGCGCGCGCTCGAAGCCGCGGGCGTGTGGGCCGACCGGCTGGGCGCTCGCCTCGAGGTGATTCACGTCTGGGATCACCCGCCGCTGGTGCCCCCCGACACCCAGGTCGACCACCCGGGCGGGGGCAGGCGCTCGCTCTTCGAGCTGATCGGAGAGAACGCCGAGAAAGAGATGCTGGAGTTCGTCGCGGGCGCAAAGCTGCCGCCTGGGGTGACGGTGACCCACCACCTCGAGACGGGTGAGCCGGTGAGCGCCATCTTGGCGGCCGTGGCGCGGCGCGGCGCCGATCTGATCGTGATCTCGACCCACGGTCGGCGTGGCCTCAGGCACTTCTTGATGGGCAGCGTCGCGGAGAAGGTCGTGCGGCTGTCCCCCGTGCCCGTGCTGACCGTTCCCGCTCGCTTCGGGCAATGACCGCGTTCTTCGCGGACTGGGTGACGCGAGCCCGTCGCTTCGCCCACGGGCACCCGTTCGCACTGTGGTACGACCGCGCCTACCGCTTGCCGTTCGCGTCGATCGAAGCCAGCACCGGCATCGACCCGCGCCGAGCCGATCTGGTGCTGTCGTATCTGGTCGGCTCCGGGTTTCTTCTCGCCGAAGACGTCCGCACTCCGAGCCGGATCCGCTACGAAGATCTGGCGCGGGTTCACACGCCCGAGCTGCTCGAGTCCCTGCAAGACCCCGCAGCCATCGCCCACGCCTTTGCGGTTCACGCATCCGACGTGGTGGTCGACGAGGTGGTGCAGACCATCCGCATTGCCTGCGGCGGAACGCTGGACGCGGCCCGTGAAGCGCTGGGGACGCGCGGGCCCACCATGAACCTGCTCGGCGGTTTCCACCACGCCGGTCGCGCCCGCGGCGGGGGCTTCTGCATCGTCAACGACATCGCCGTGGCGGTGGCAGCGCTCCGCTCCGAGGGCTTCAAAAAGCGCGTGGTGGTGCTCGATCTCGACGCGCACCCGCCGGACGGCACCGCCGATTG
The DNA here is from genome assembly GCA_023150915.1 of Polyangiaceae bacterium. GTDB lineage: Bacteria > Myxococcota_A > Polyangia > Polyangiales > Polyangiaceae > JADJKB01. Next base: position 6,770 of record JAKLKA010000148.1, on the reverse strand, counting down.
CTTCGCCGGCGACCCCAGCGTGTGGGTCGGATCGCTCTCCGGCGCAGATTGGGGAAAGCTGGAGGGCGTGGACGAAACCGTGCTGCCCCGGGACTGCGACGACGGCAGCTATCTGGCGGCGCTCGCCGGGTTGCTCTCGCGCATGCCGCCATCCGGGCTGGCGTTCGTGCTGGCCGGCGGTGACGTGCTCCGCCACGATCGCTTCGGCGCGCTGGCCCTGACGCTGGCCGGCGTGCGGCAGCGCGACCTCGACGTGCACCGCGCGCTCGTCGGCGTGCCGACGGTGTGGTTGCCCGGCGGCGGGTACACCGCCGACGCCTGGCGCGCGCTGGCCGGCACCGGAATGGTGCTGGCCCGACAGACCCTCGCGCCCATCCCCGAGCGCACGGACCCCCTCTCGACGCAGTTCGCCAAAGTGGCGCGCGAGCTGACTCGCGACAAGCTCGAGGGCCCGTTCTTCATCACCGAAGCCGATCTGCTCGGCGAGCTCGACCGCCACGCCACGCGCTCACCGCGCTTCCTCGGCTACTACACGCCCGAGGGCATCGAATACGCGATGTCGCGCTATGGCATCTTGCAGCATCTGCGGCGCCTGGGGTACGGCGCCTTCCGGGTGGACACCGATCGCGAAGAGCGCGGGGACCGCCTGCGGCTGTTCGCCCAGGCCGACGGCGTCGAGCACCTCCTGATCGAGACGGTGCTCGAGAAGCGAAAGGTCGGCGACGAAGACGTGCTGTACGTGCACTGGCTGACCCTGCGCCACCCGCGGGGGCGCTTCAGCGACGAGCGCCCGCGCCTGCCGGGGCAAGAAGAGCCCGGGCTTGGCATGGCGCGCGAGGCGGGTCAGCTGTTCGCGCAGGTCGCCCAGCGCCTCTCGCTGGCGGGTATCGCGTTTCGGCCGGCGTGGCTCCACACCGCTTACGCGGCGCGCTTCGCCATGGTGTTCGTGGACCCGAACCACCAGGCCCACTTCGAAGCGCTGCTGCGGGACCTGGCGGACGTTCCGCTGGTGAAGTTGACGCGCGCGCTGGCAGACGGCCACGTGACCATGAACGGCGAGCGCTACACCTGGGAGGCAGGCGAGATGGTCTACTGGCTGGACCGGCGCGTGCAGGCGCGCAGCGCAGTCGAGGCGGAGAAAGAGCGAGTTCGCTTCGCGCTCAGCGCGTGATCAGCACCGGGCAGTGCGCGTGGCTCAGCACGGCGCTGGCCACCGAGCCCACCAGCAGCCGCTCGAGCCCCTTCTTGGCGTGCGTGCCGATCACGATCAAGTCGGCGCTCACGTCCTCGGCCATTGCCAAGATCCCGTCCAAGGGCTTGCCGAAGTCGACCGCAGCGGCCACCCGCTTCCGGTTGATGCGCACCCCGGCCTTCTCGAAGGCGTCGATCTCGGTGGCGATGAAGCGGTCGAGGGTGCGCTGCGCCTCGTCGTGGAACGACTGGTGCATCTCGCTGCTCTCGGCCGAGGGTCGACCCGGCCCGTAGCCCTCGGCCACGGTCACGCAATAGATCTGCGCGTCGCGGAACAGCGCCAGGTCCAGCGCTGCCGCGAGCGCCCGCTTGCTCTGTTCCGAATAGTCGATGCCCACGACGATCTTGTAGGTCTGCGGTACCGGGGGGGCAGGGGGCGGCGCGCTCGGCATCCCCGCTCTATCGACCGCTTTCGACGCGGCGGCAAGGGTCGAGGTCGCGCCGGGTGGGCCTCCTCGTGTAGGCTCCGCGCCCCGTGCAAACGGAGCTGCCGGAACATTGCCTGACCCGCTACGTGATCCGCGTGCGGTTCTGCGAAACGGATCTGATGGGCATCGTGCACCACGGCTCGTACCTGTCCTACTTCGAAGCCGGGCGGGTCGAGTACATGCACCGTCGCGGGGTGGAGTACATGGAGTGGGCGAAGCAGGGCCTGCACCTGCCGGTGGTCGAGGCGAACCTGCACTACCGCCGCTCGGCGCGCTTCGACGAGCGGCTGGTGGTCGAGACGCGCCTGGCCGAGCACTCGCGAGTCACCGTGCTCTTTTCGTATCGGATCGTGCGCGAGGGGTCCGACGAAGTCACGACCGAAGGCTCCACGCTGCTCGCGTGCGTGGACGACAGCGGTCGCCCTCGCCGCATGCCCGAGCACGTGCTCAGCGTGCTGCGCTCGCCCGAGACACACCCGCGGCCGATCGACGCGGCGTGAAGGCAGAGGGGTGACCACTGGCGCGTCGAGGCCGAAGCGCGGGTCCGGGGTCTCCGTCAGCGTGAAGGTCGTGCCCTCGGGCGTGGTGAGCGTCTCGGTGCCGTGGAGTGCCCGGAGCTGGGTCGGGACCGTGCCGTCGGGGTTTTCCTGCCTCCCCTGCCCGGTGCTCGCGGCGCTTCGCGCCGCTCCGCGCCCGTCTGTCCCCTCGTTATCTGTGCTCGCGCCGGCTGCCGCAAGTGGGAGCAGCGGCTGACGTCGACGCGAGACGGGTAGTGTGGATGGTGCGCGGCGCCGGCGCTGCGCGCAGATGGAGGGGTGCTCGATGAACTTCTGCATCCACCCATGGTCGATGGAGTCGAAGAAGTTGCGGATGTCCGCGTCGAGCACCCAGTCCGTTCGTTTCTTCCCGATGACGTACGCGAGCGCATCCAGGGCATCGTGCGCCGACCGCCGAGGGCGGAAGCCGTACGAGAATCCCAGGAACATCGCCTCGTAAATGGGCTCCAAGACCATGCGCACGGCCTGCTGCACGATCTTGTCCTCGAGCGCTGGCACGCCAATCGGCCGCTGCCGCCCGTCGGGCTTCGGGATGAACACCCGTCGCACCGGTTGTGGGTGATAGCTGCCGCGGTGTATCCGGCCCACGAGGTCGGTGAGGCGAGCTTCGAGACCCTGGCCGTACTCGCTCCACGTGACCCCATCCACACCGGCGGCCGACCGCTTGGACAGGCGCCGAAACGCCTGCTCGAGCAGTGGCACGTCGATGTGGCACATCAGGTTGTTGAACTTCGTTCCCTTGTCTTTGGTTGCTTTGCGTCCGACTCGTTCCAGTTTCGTGGGCGTGCTTCCCCGGCTCTGAGTCCGGCGCACGTTTCGTGAAACGAGCTTTCCCTTGGCCTCGCCCCTTCCCTCCATCGACTCGACGGGCGTTACCCGCGTCTTCGCCGACTTCATCGGTACTATGGGCTCGTCCGACTCCTCGAGGGTTTGCGACCGCGGCTTTCGGATTCTTCCTTCCCGCGGCTGCCTGCCGGCGGCCATGTCGCGCGACGAGGCACCTTCGAGGTCTCCCGGTTCCCGTACAGATGGCATGTGCGAACGTGCCGAGCTCTCCGACTCCGGGCGAGCGGACGCGACCAGGTCCACGCTATCGGTCGTGCCCGTGCTGTCTTCCACTAGGGGGAGTGTGTCGACCTCGCCGCCTGACTTCTTTCGGAGCTCCATCACCCGGCCCGCTCGCGCGGCCTCCTACGCTTCGCGCACGGAGTCACCCCCGTGCACGCAAGGACTGGCCTTCCCGGCTGTGGACTCTTGCCGGGGCAGGACTTGAACATCGATTCCCATCTTCTTTCTCACCTGCTTCCTTCTGCCGGTCTTTCCCGGCGCATCCCCCCACTCGCCTCGCTGCGCTCGGCGGTCGCGCCGAGTAGGGACCCCCAGTTTCCCAGGGGCCCCTCTCTCAGAACCGGACTTGTGGGCCTCACATCCGGCTCTTCGAGACGATGGTGTGGGCGACGGCCGTTGCTTCCGCGGGACCTCATGGCTCGCGAAGATCGGGCGGGTCCTGTTCCATCGTCGGTTTGCACCTCAGCTCATCCTCCTTGCCGCACGCGCGGCGGGAGGCCGATGTCCCAGATGCGCTCGTGGTTACCACGCCAGTGGGCGTGGAGCGCGTAGAGACCACGCCGCTCGAAGTACTCATTGTTGAGCCCTCGGCAGACGGCGCGGACCTTGCTCAGCGCCCACCAGCTTCGCCGCCTCGCGTGGACATCCACGTGAGTGAGCGGAGCTGGTACTCCCATTTGCTTCAGCCGGTTCACGATGTGCCGCTTACGCTTCCACTGCTTGAGCAGCAGAGCACGCAGGCGGCGGCGAAGATGGCCGTCGATGCGGTCCATTCGAGGGTGATGCTTCTCGTCGCAGATCGCGAAGTAGCCGAGCCAACCCCGGAGAAGCACGTTCACGCGCTGGATGCAGTCGTCGACCGACTGCCCCCAGTTGCGCGGCGTGAGTGCCTTCAGCCGTTGCCGAAGGCGTTCCCAAGACGAGTCGGCCACGAGCACGCGGACCGGCCCGGACTTCAGCCTATGCAGCGTCAGTCCGAGAAAGGTCCGTGTCTGTGGCTTCGCCACCTTGCTCTTTTCCTGGTTGACCTTGAGCCTCAAGCGCTTCTCGATGAAGGACTCGAGGCTCGCCATCACACGTTGCCCGGCCCGCTCGCTCCGTACGTAGACATTGCAATCGTCTGCGTACCTCACGAATCGGTGCCCGCGCGCTTCGAGCTCGCGGTCGAGCTCGTCGAGCACGATGTTGCTGAGCAGCGGCGAGAGCGGACCTCCTTGCGGAGTACCGCGCTCGGTCGCTACCACCACGCCATCGGGCATCACCACCTTGGCCACCAACATCTGCCGGATGAGCGAGAGCACGCGGCGGTCCGCGATGCTCTGCTCCAGCCGCGACATCAAGCGGTCGTGGTTCACCTTGTCGAAGAATTTCTCCAAGTCGATGTCCACGACCCAGTCGTAGCCGGCCCGTAGATGCAACATGGCCTGTTTGATGGCCGTGTGAGCACCCCGACCCGGGCGAAACCCGTAGCTCCACTCGTGGAACGCCTTCTCGTACTGCGGGCTGAGCACTTGGTGCACGGCCTGCTGCACGATCCGATCGACCACGTTAGGGACTCCGAGTCCGCGCTGGCCGCCGCTGGCTTTGGGGATCCACACGCGCCGGACGTCGCCGGCTCGATAGGTCCCGTTCAGCAGGCTTTGCCCGATCTTCTCCAGGCACTCGTCGAGGTTCTCGCGAACTTCGGCGATCGTCTGGCGATCGGGGCCAGGGGCTCCGCGATTTGCTGCGACGTTTCGAAACGCCCGTCTCAGGTTTGCATCGTTGGCTATCTCCTCCATCGTCATCGGCGATAGGGCGTTGCTCTTCCCCTCCGGCGACTTCGGCACCGTGAGCTGTCTCCCGTCGGGTGGGCCCGACGTTCGTGCAGCCACGGCCCCTTGCGGGGTTACGGCTGTCTCGTCGAAGAGTCCGAGCTGCTCTACCTGTTTGCTGACCGTGGCCGCCTTCCCTTGTCGACTTGCGTCGGCTCGAGACGCCTTTCGGCGCCCTTCCGGTACTACGCGACCATCCGACTTCTGCCGTCCCGTCACCGCCTCGTCCTTTCGTCCTCGGCGGCTACCGCGCTCATCACACGGAGGCCGGCAGATCTCCCCGGGTAAGGAACGCAGAACTTCACACGAACCCCGTCGCCAATACACCCGACCGACCAACAGACTTCGGGCTTCGCCGCTGGAGACCGGCTCACCCGCGGTGCGTGTGCTTTACGGCGCTTCGCTTGCGCTCGGTTCCGTGTTGCACCTACGGCTTCCACCAGACGCCCCCTCGCGGGCACACCGCGGCTCACAACCGCAAGCGTGAAACTCGGTGCTCCGAGCCGGCGCCCTTGCCTTCGGTGAGAGGTTCCCTCTGTCAGGGCCCTCAAAGGACTTGAATCAATTCTCATCGAGTACTGGTTCTCACCTTCTGTTCTGCGCCCATGCCGGGCGCGACCCCAAGCGCGGTCAGCGCGCGCCGGTGTTGGCGTCTTGCCAAAGACCTCACGCGTGGTGCCGGCGGCGCGCGCTGCGCGCGCGGGGGCGACGCGTCGCTCCGCGGTTGGCGGGCATCCTCAATCGCCAAGGCCGAGCGCGTCGAGCTTCTGACGGGCCACGGTTTGATTGAGGCCGTTCGAGAGGCGCGCGAGGTACCAGACCTCCTTGCCATCGATGTAGAGCACGGTCGAGTTGACGAGGCCAGGTGGTGGCGGAACCTCCCAATGTCGAGCATCGGAGAGGCGATACACATGCAGCTTCGTCTTCGTGTTGGAGAGCGAGCCTTCGACGAGTGCGTAGTATCCGCCGCCGATGACGTAGTTGCCGCGGTACGTCGTCGACGGAGGGATACTGCGGCGCTTCTGCGGCGTGAGCGCCGCCGCCGTCGTGCCGAACGGGCTCGTTCAGAGATCGCCGGCGGCGATGTCCTTCGGGTCCGAAGCGTTCAGCTGGGGCCGTCCTGCCGCTACGCAGCGCAGCGGGAGGCCGGCGCGACAACGTCGCGGCCCGAGTGGCCGCGGTTTGTTTGCGACCCCCGAGCTGCGACCGTTCTTGTCGCGACAAGCCCAGCCGCGCCGGGAGCGCAGCGCCTTGCCAAGCCGCTTCCGCGCGGTCGACTCCGCGAGTGTGACGCGACGTAACCTTTGCGCAGAGCACGCGCGGGAGTTCACACAGAGAGAGCACGAGCGCGCGTTGACGTCCGTCGAGCTCCATCGGTATCCTGTCGCCATGCGTGTCGATTCAGCGCGCCGGGTCGTCGCGGTGGTCATTCCGACGATTTTTTCCCTGGTTTGCTGCGGTGACGGGGGAACTGTTTCCCCGCGAGCATCCAGCGAAGCCCTTGGCGGAGACGTGCTGCTCAGCCACACGTGGATGGTCAGCGGGAGCGCCGGTGCAGATGACGAGTACGTCGATACCCGCCCACCGGCGCTGATGTGGAAGCAGATGGAGAACGACGGCAGGTCCGGCGACGGCCGACTGTTCATGATGAG
>JAKLKA010000147.1 GCA_023150915.1 Polyangiaceae bacterium | reverse complement strand
GCGGCGGCACGGGCGCGAGCGGCGGCACGGGCGCGAGCGGCGGCACGGGCGCGAGCGGCGGCGCGGGCGCGAGCGGTGGCACGGGCGCGAGCGGTGGCACGGGCGCAAGCGGTGGCACGGGCGCAAGCGGTGGCACGGGCGGGACCTGCTCGAGCCCCGGTCAGAACTGCGCCACCGATGGCACGTGTTGCAGCTCGAAGTGCGGGCCGGGGTTGATCGTCGACCTGTTCGACTGCTCGACGACGGGCAAATGCGCCGAGTGCCGCGACAACCTCGAGTGCCCCTCGGGCCGGTGCGACAACTGCACCTGCCAGAGCCGAGTTGGCGCCGGGCAGAACTGCGACGAGGACAGCGATTGCACGGGTTCGAAGTGCGGCCCCGGAATGGTGCCGAGCCCGCTCGACTGCACCACCACCGGCAAGTGCGCCGAATGCCGGTCGAACAGCGAGTGCCCGTCGGGTCGCTGCGACGGGTGCAGTTGTCAGGCCACCGTGGGAAACGGCCAGAACTGCGACGAAGACGGCGACTGCACCAGCAAGCGTTGCGGCCCCGGGGCCTACCCCTTCGATTGCACGACCACCGGCAAGTGCGCCGAGTGTCGCTCCGACGGCGATTGCCCGTCCGGCCGTTGCGACAGCTGCGGCTGCCTGCCGAAGCTCGACGGCGGCCAATCGTGCAACGAGGACAGCGACTGCAAGAGCGGGAACTGCAACGGCGCCAGCAAGTGCACCTGACCACCCTTGCGGGCCGAGCGCGGTGCGGCGACCATCGCCGGACCCATGACCACGTTGCCTCCGACCAGTAACCCGCTGCGCGCCGGTGTGCTCGAAGACCTGAGCGTCGATCCGTGCGTGCTGGTGATCTTCGGCGCCAGCGGCGATCTGACCGGCCGCAAGCTCTTGCCCGGCGTGTACGCGCTGGCGAAAAACCGCATGCTGCCCAGCGCATTCGGTCTGGTCGGCTTCGCACGCCGCCCGATGACCGACAGCGAGCTCTGCGCCAAGATGCGCGGCGCCGTCGACAAGTACGCACGCCAGAAGCCGGTCGACGATCTAGTCTGGGACGATCTGGCGCGCGGCATGCGCTACGTGCAAGGTGCGTTCGACGACGCGGCCGCCTACGAGAAGCTGCGCGTGACGCTGGACGAGCTCGATCGACAGCGTGGCACCCGCGGCGGCCGCACCTTCTACCTGGCCGTGCCGCCCGACGCGGTGCGCACCATCGTCGAGAACCTGGTGCGCGCCGGGCTCTGTCCGCCGCCGGGCACCGGCAGCGCGCCGTATGCACGGGTGATCGTCGAGAAGCCGTTCGGCGTGGATCTGGCCTCGGCCAAGCAGCTCAACCGCGACCTGCTCGGGCTGCTCGACGAGCGGCAGGTGTTCCGCATCGATCACTATCTGGGAAAAGAGACGGTGCAGAACCTGTTGGTCTTGCGCTTCGGCAACACCATCTTCGAGCCCATCTGGAACAGGAATCACGTCTCGCACGTCGAGCTGACGGTGGCCGAGCACATCGGCATGGAGGGGCGCGGCAAGTTCTACGAGCAGACCGGGCTGATGCGCGACATCGTGCAGAACCACGCCTTGCAGCTGCTCAGCCTGGTGGCGATGGAAGCGCCGGTGGCCTGGGACGCCGACGCGGTGCGCGACGAGAAGGTCAAGGCGCTGCGCGCGCTGCGTCCGATCCGGACGGCGGAAGAGGTGCAGCGCCACGCGGTGCGCGGCCAGTACGACGGCGGCGTGGTGCGCGGCGACGCGGTGCCTGGTTATCGCGAAGAGCCCGACGTGGCGAAAGACAGCTCGGTCGAGACCTATGTGGCGATCGCCGCCCGGGTGGACAACTGGCGCTGGGCCGACGTGCCGTTCTACCTGCGCGCCGGCAAGCGCCTGGGCAAGCGCGTGACCGAGATCGCGCTCCACTTCAAGCCGCTGCCACACCCGCTGTTCGACACCAGCGCGATGAGCCTTCGCCAGCCGAACTCGCTGGTGTTGCGCATCCAGCCCGACGAGGGCATCGCCCTGCGCTTCGCCTCCAAGGTGCCCGGTCAGGGCGTGGCCATGCGCGACGTGGCGATGGACTTCCGCTACGGCACCGCGTTCGGCCACGAGAGCCCCGAGGCCTACGAGCGCCTGCTCCTGGATGCCATGCGCGGGGACGCCACACTCTTCACTCGCCATGACGAGGTCGAGGCGCAGTGGGCGTTCGTCGATCCGATCTCGGGCGCCTGGCGCGAAGACCGGGTGCCGCTGGCGCGCTACCCAGCCGGCGGCTGGGGCCCCGCCGAGGGCGACGCGCTGATGCAGGGCGACCACCGCTGGAGCAAGCCGTGAACACCCCGGTCAGCGACGCGCTGGGCCGCATCGAGCGTGAGCTGCGCGCGCTCTGGCAGCCCGACGAGACCGGGAACACCAAGCCCCACGCCACCACGCTGAACCTGGTGGCGCTTCACGGGCAAGACGGCTGCGCGTTTCTCGAGACGCTGGAAGACGTGGCGGCGCGGCTCGGCGCCCGCACCTTCGTGGTGAACGTCGACGGTCGGCTCGAGCCCTGGGCGCTCGAGGGCGACGTCAGCGCGGTCTGTCGGCTCGAGCCCGGCTCGCTGCGCGAGGCCGTGTGCGCCGAGCGCGTGACCTTGCGTTTCGGCAGCATGGTCGGCAAGCGCGCCGCGTCCATCCTGGACTCGCTGGTCGAGTCCTCGTTGCCCACCGTGGTGTTCGCCGGCCCCGGCGCCCCCGCGTCGGTTCTGGATGCGCTGGCCGGCGCGGCCGGCGCACTGGTGATCGACAGCGCCGAGCTGGGCGTGACGCGCGCCGCCGAGCTCGCGCAGAGGCAGAGCGCGCAAGTGCACGACCTGGCGTTCATCCGCACGCGGCGCTGGCGCGAGATGCTGGCGCGGGTGTTCGACGAGCCCGCGCTCGCCCCCGCGCTCGGGCGGGTGCGTGGCCTGCGCGTGCTGCACGCCGAGCGCACCGAGCACCGCGGTGCCAGCGCCGAGGCCGAGCTGCTCGTGGCCTGGCTCGGGGCGCGCCTCGGGTGGACGCCCGGCCTGTCCGACGCCGCGGGCCAGGCCGTCGAGGTGAGCATCGAGAGCCAGGCGCGGTCCGGGGTGATCCCCGGCTGCATGCTCTCGGTCGCGCTCACGGCCGAGCTGCCCGCGGGCCGCCTCTCGGCGCGGGTCGAGCGCGACGCGGACGGCGAGCACCTGTCGTGGACGGTCGAGTCGCCGCATGCGCCCACCCAAGTGCGCCGCTTTGCCACCCCGCGCCGCGACGATGCCGAGCTGGTCGAGCGCGCCATTCGCAGCTTCCAGGCCGATCAGCTGCTGCGCGAGACCCTGGCCTTCGCCCGAAGCTGGAAGGCGCATGCCTGAGATCGTGCGGGTCGCCGGCGCGCGCGAGCTGGCGCTTGTCGCCAGTCAGCTGATGCGCGCGGTCATCGACCACGCCATCGCCCAGCGCGGCGTCGCGCGGGTGGCGCTGTCGGGCGGCAGCACACCCGGCGAGGCCTACCGCCTGCTCGCGCAGGGCGGGCTCGACGCCGACCACTGCCGTTGGTTCTTCGTCGACGAGCGCTGCGTGCCCCCCGACCACGAGCGCAGCAACTACGCCGCGGCCAAGCGTGACCTGTTCGACGCGCTGCCCGTCACGCACGCCTTCCGGATGCACGGCGAAGCCGGCGCCGCCGCGGGCGCGCTCCACTATGCGGAGCTGATCGCGCGCGAGGTGCCGCGCTTCGATCTGGTCGTGGCCGGCATCGGCGACGACGGCCACACCGCCTCGCTCTTCCCCGGCACCGGCGCGGTCCGCGATCCGGCGCCCGTGGTCGCCGTCCAGCCCGGCGGCGGGCTCGAGCCTCGCATCAGCCTGGGCCGCGCCACCCTGCTCGCGGCGCGGCGCATCGTGATCCTGGTCGGCGGCGCGGCCAAGCGGCGTGCGCTGGCGCAGGCGCTCACCGCCGGCGACGAAGACGCGGTGCCGGCTAGGCTCTACCTGGCGGCGCCCGAGGCAACGCTGGTTGCGGACGAGGCGGCGCTCACTCCACGATAGGCCCGGCGCAGCCGTAGACCACGTCCACGTCGGTGACCGTGCCGCCCTTCAGCTTGGCGCACGACGACCCGTTGAAGGTCAGCTTCTTGGTCACGGGGTCGTAGCTCCAGCCGTTGGTCGCGTCCTTGGGGATGCCGGTCGGATCGTCGTTGAAGTACACGTAGATCTTGCTCGGATCGGCCGGCGCGCTGTCCAGCACGTACTCGCAGGTGGCCACGGCGTCGGCGATCTTGGCGAAGGCCGAGTCGAGCTCGGTCTGGTTCGCCGCCGGCACGCTCTTGGTGGTGCCGCCGGCGGCCGCGATGGCGTCGATGGCCGACGGGTTCACGCCCAGGCCGATCACATACGTCTTCACCGACGGCGCCTGGGCCAGCAGCTTGCCCGAGCCGCAGGGCCCGTTGCACGAACCCACGCACTCGCTGCTCTCGCCGCCGTCGGTCAGAAGAATGATGGCGTTGGTGCGGGTCTTGTCTTGCAGCGTGGGCTCGCCCACCAGCGCTGCCAGGCTCTTGCCGGTGCTGGTCTCGGGGTTGCCGCTGTCGCACAAGTACTGGATCTTGCCGCCCGACGTGCCCGCGCCGTTGGAGCTGCCCTGGTCGATGGTCTTGCCCAGGAAGGCGTTGATGGCCGTCGCGTTGGTGTCGGCGATGGGCACCACGATGCTGCCTGCCGAGCAGCCCCCGCTCTTGCACGACGAATAGGTCGCGAGCCCGAAGCGCAGCTTGGCGTCGAACTTGGTAGTCACCTGCGCGATGGCCTTCTTGGCCACGTTCCAGCGCGAGTCGCCGCCCGCGTCGCCCTCCATGCTGCCGCTGCGGTCGAGCAGGATCATCACGTTGGGTGCAACCTGGGTCAGCTTGAACTCGCTCTTGCCGCAGCCGCCGCCGATCTCGCACTTCTGCTGGGCGTTGCACACCTGACCGCTCGGGCAGTCGCCGTCCTGGCCGCAGCTGCCCGCGTCCAGGCACTTCTTCGAGCCCGCGCCGCACACCTGGGGGCTGGTGCAGTCGCCGCTGGCGCCGCACGATCCGTTGGGGACGCAGGTCTGGTTCACGCTGCAGAACTGGCCGCTGCCGCAATCCGAGCTCTGGGTGCAGGTGGTGGCGGCGGTGCCGCCGGAGCCGCTCGAGCCCCCGCCGCTGCCGCCGCTGGCCACGCCGCCGTTGCCGCCCCCTGCCACGTCGGCCGGGTCGTCGCCCGAGCATGAGAGCAGGGACACGGCCGTCAGGCTGAACACCGCGAAGAATGCGCGCATCGGAGCCTCCGCGGTCATCATAGCTCGGATCGAGGTCCGTGCCTCGACAGCTCGATTGATGGACGCTAATTGAGGCGCCATGCGGATCGCGGTCGTGGGTTCGGGCTATGTGGGTTTGGTCGCCGGGGCGTGTTTTGCCGACGTGGGCACCGACGTGGTCTGCGTGGACGTGGACGAGGCAAAGCTGGAGAAGCTGCGCCGCGGTGAGGTTCCGTTCTTCGAGCCGCGGCTCGACGATCTGGTCAAGAGGAACCACCCCGACCGCCTGCGCTTCAGCTCGAACCTGGCCGACAGCATCGCCGGGCGCAAGGCCGTGTTCGTGGCCGTGGGCACGCCGCCCAACGAAGATGGCTCGGCCGACCTGCAGCACGTGCTGAAGGTGGCGGAAGACGTGGCCAAGTGCGCCACCAACGACCTGGCGCTGGTGATGAAGAGCACCGTGCCCGTGGGCACCAACAAGAAGGTGCGCGCGGTGGTGCAGAAGCACGCCAAGCACCAGATCGACGTGGTCAGCAACCCCGAGTTCTTGAAAGAAGGCGACGCGGTCAACGACTTCTTGAAGCCCGATCGCATCGTGATCGGCGCCGACAGCGAGGCCGCCTTCGACACGCTCACCCGCCTCTACGCTCCGTTCAACCGGCAGATCAATCGCATCCACCGGATGAGCCCCGAGAGCGCCGAGATCGTGAAGTATGCCGCCAACGCCCTGCTCGCCACCAAGATCTCGTTCATGAACGAGATCGCGCGGCTGTGCGACGTGGTGGGCGCCGACGCCGAGAGCGTGCGCCTGGCCGTGGGCAGCGACGAGCGCATCGGACTGCAGTTTCTCTATCCGGGCCTTGGCTTCGGCGGCAGCTGCTTCCCCAAAGATCTGCGCGCGCTGGTCCACACCGCCGCCGAGCTGGGCGTGCCCATGGGCGTGGCCGCGGCCGCCACGGTCGCCAACGAAGCGCCAGTCAAAGATCTACTGGCGCACATGGAGCAAGATCTGGGCGGGCTGGCCGGCAAGACCGTCGCGGTCTGGGGCCTGGCGTTCAAGCCGCGCACCGACGACGTGCGCGAGGCGCCGGCCCTGAAGTTGATCGAGCACCTGATCAACAAGGGGGCGAAGGTGCGCGCCACCGATCCGCAGGCGCGCGAGACGGCGCTCGTGCGACTGAAAGAGGCCGGGCTTGCCGAGAAGGTCGAGATCCTGCCCGATACCTACGAGACCTGCCGCGGCGCCGACGCGCTGGTGGTCGCGACCGAGTGGAACCAGTTCCGTTCACCCGACTTCGATCGCATTCGCGAGCTGATGCGTGGTCGCCACGTGTTCGACGGCCGCAACTGCCTGGTCCCGGCCAGCGTGGCGGACGCGGGCCTGGCGTATCGCGGCATGGGTCGCCCGACGCGGGGGTGAGATCGATCGCGTCGCACCTTGGCGGCAACTCCACGCCCGCGTTTGACTGAGACGCGCGTCAGGGGGATGCTCTCGGGCGTCGGGTTCGCGAGTTGGTTCTCGGCTGACCCCGACGAGCTGGGTCCGGGCCAGCAATTCTGAGGGAGGACCAGATGGCCGCGCGCGACCGGGTTGTTGTTCTTCTTCTTCTGGCGAGCGTCGTTGCTTGCGGCGGCGAGGATCCCCCTGGCCCCCCCGCGGGCGGGGCAGGTGGGACGGGCGGCGCTGCCGGGGCAGGGGGATCAGGGTCCGACCTGTGCGCGAAGGCATGCGCCAGCACTGCAACCTGCGACCCGCAAGCCGACGTGGTCGCGTGCAAAGCGCAGTGCGAGAAGGAAGTCGGCGGGGCCGGGCATCTGCAGGCGCCCGTCGCGCTTGGGTACTTCGAGCAGTTTGCGGCGCTCGAGAACGACCAGGAGTGCCTGTATTCGAAAGGCGGCTACGCCTGGCTTTGGTGGACGAAGAACCCGGACCGCATCGACCAGCTCCCAGACCAAAGCGTGATGCAGCAGTGCAAGAGCACCTGGCTCGCTTGCGTTGGCCCCACGGCCACACAAGATGGCTTTCGCGAGGTCTGTTTCATGACTCACTATCGCCACAACGCCACGACTCGGGCGAAGGTCGAGGCCTGCTACTCCGTGGCGTGCAGCCCCACCGAGCCCGACGCTTGTGTCGCCAGCGCCCAACCCACGGGGGAGCCATGGCTTGCAGGGGTAGAGCAGCCCAAACTCCAATGAAGCGCGGCCTTTGGCTCGTGGGCCTGCTTGCCCTGATGCCGCTCGGCGCCTGCGACATCACCCCCACGCGGGAGTGCGAGCGCAGCGACGAGCGGTGCGAGGGCGCCATCGCCGTGCGGTGCAATGGGTACCAGACGCCGACCGGGAGCGGCTCGCGCTTCGTCCAGGTCGCCTGCTCGAGCGCTGACACGTGCAAGACTGACCAGAATGGCGCGTTCTGCACCCTCGGCGCCGAGCCCGATCCGAAGTGCGCGCCCGGGGCCTATTGCGACGCGACCGCAGCGGTCGTCTGCCGAAGCGGCTACCCCATCTGGTGGAAGCAGTGCATCGCGTGCTCCGAATCCACGTGCATCGGGAGCGTCGGCCAATCGTGCCACCCGGGTTGCGCCTCCGGCTCAACGTGCATAGCTGGCCAGTGCGCGGTGGCTTGTGATTGTGCCGCCGGCGTCGAGTGCACCCCGTGCGCCGCGCTCCGCGTGACCGCCGGGTTCCGGTGGACCTGCGAAGACCACCGCTGCACGGAGGTGGAGGCCGAGCCGTGACGGCTACCGTGAAGTCACCCGCGGGCGGCGGCCAAGAGCTGCTGGTGCTTGCCCTCGGAGTAGCCGAAGGCGTCTTTCAGTGCGCGCACCGCCAGGCCCTGCTTCTCGCCGATGCCGCCGTCCTTCCAGGCCACGGCGCAGGCCACCAGGTAGAGCGCGTCGCGCAGCTCTTCGGGTAGGCACGGGCGTGTGCGGCGTCAAGTCAGCGGCGCGCGCGCGCCTTGGCCCCCGAGCTGCCGGCACCCAGGCGCCTAAGCCGTGGCGCGGCCGCCCCCGTCTTGCGCTCGGCCACCACCCGCACCAGCGCTATCTTTTGCCAGATCTTGTGCGACAGCCCGGTGGTCAGCTCTTCCACCTCGTCCACCGCCGAGAGCACCACCGGGTCCGACATGCGCGCCGAATACAGCGCGGCTACTTTGCCGATCAGCGCGAGCAGCTCGGTCGAATAGTCCAGGTAACGTTGGAGCTCGAAGTCCGTCATGGTCCGCTCGGGTGACGACGCCGTGCGGGGCCCCGATACCAAGAGCACCTCGGGGTCCTTGGTCAGCTGGTGCATGTCCACGATGTGCGCCAGCGCGCGAAGCTCGTGCAGCGCCGCCAGGGCCCGGCCGCGCTTCAGGCGACCTTCGAGCGTGACCAGGAAGAGCACGCCGCCGCCGATGAAGAACACCGCCTCGAGCAGCGCATCCATCGTCTGGATCAGCTCGGTGCCGGCGCGGATCTGCCAGCTCAGCCTGAGCGCCGGCACCATCCCGAAGAGCACCAGCAAGAAGCCGGCGACCAGCGCCCACACGCCGGCGCGCAGCGCGCGATTGGGCCGCCCGAGCTCGACCACGCGGTCGCTGGTGCCCCGCGCGACGCGCGCCACCTCGCGGGCGACCTGGAGCAGGTTCGCGCTCGGAAAGCGCTCTTCGATGCGGCGCACCAGCGTGTCGATGGTGTCGACGAGGCGGGCCGGATCGAGCGCGCGGAAGGCCATGCGGGTCAGCTGGCGCGACCCAGCACCAAGAGGCCCAGGGGCGGCAGGGTGAGCACCGCCGACTGCGCGCGGCCGTGGGCGGGAACCGCCTCGGAGTCGAAGGTTTTCACCGTGGCCACCTCGCTGCCGCCGAAGGCAGGGTCGTCGGTCGAGAGCAGCTCGACCCAGCTTCCGGCCTCGGGCAGGCCCACGCGATACCCCTCGCGGGGCACCGGCGTCAGGTTCATCACCACCACCACCAAGCCGCTGCCGCCGCGCCGCACGTACGACATCACGCTGTTGGTGTGGTCGCTGCAGTCGATCCACTCGAAGCAGTAAGGGCTCGGATCGTTCTCCCAGAGCGCAGGGGTGTTCAGGTAGAGCCGACCCAGCGCTTCCAGATAGGTTTGCAGCTTGCGGCGCTCGGGATCTTCCAGCAGGTGCCAGTCCACGCTGCCGTCGTGGTTCCACTCGCGCACCTGCGCCACCTCGGTCCCCATGAACACCAGCTGCTTGCCCGGCCGTGTGTACTGATAGCCCAAGAGCAGGCGCAGGTTGGCGAGCTTCTGCCAGTGGTCGCCCGGCATCTTCGAGTACAGCGAGCCCTTGCCGTGCACCACCTCATCGTGGCTGATGCTGTTGATGAAGCGCTCGTGGAACTCGTAGATCATCGAGAAGGTGAGCTGGTCCTGGTGATACTGGCGGTGGATCGGGTTCTTCTCGAAGTATTTGAGGGTGTCGTGCATCCACCCCATGTTCCACTTGAAGGTGAAACCCAGGCCGCCCTCGCGCGCGTCGCGGGTGACGCCCGCCCACGAGGTGCTCTCTTCCGCGATGGTGAAGGCGCCCGGCACCTCTTCTTGGATGATGTGGTTGGTGGCCTTCAAGAACTCGATGGCGTCGACGTTCTCGCGGCCGCCATGCTGGTTCGGTAGCCACTCGCCCTGCGGCCGGCTGTAGTCCAGGTAAAGCATCGAGGCGACGGCATCCACGCGCAGCCCGTCGATGTGCAGCTCGTTCAGCCAGTAGAGCGCGCTGGCCAAGAGGAAGTTCCGCACCTCGGGGCGGCCGAAGTTGAAGATCAACGTGCCCCAGTCGGGGTGCTCGCCGCGCCGCGGATCTTCGTGCTCGTAGAGCGCCGTGCCGTCGAAGCGCCTGAGCGCAAAGTCGTCCTTCGGGAAGTGCGCCGGAACCCAGTCCACGATCACGCCGATCCCGTTCTGGTGGCAGTGGTCCACGAACCAGCGCAGATCGTCGGGCGAGCCGTAGCGCGCGCTGGGCGCGAAGTAGCCGGTGACCTGATAGCCCCACGATCCGAAGAATGGGTGCTCGGCCAGCGGCATCAGCTCGACGTGGGTGAAGCCGAAGCGCTTGCAGTGCTCGACCAGCTTCGGCGCGGCCTCACGATAGCTGAGCGAGCGGTGCCCCTCTTCCGGCACGCGCATCCACGACCCCAGGTGGACCTCGTACACGCTCATCGGGCGACGCGTCGGGTCCTGCGTTGCGCGCTCGGTCATCCACCGGCCATCGTTCCAGACGTGGCGCGAGCGCGCGACCACCGAGGCCGTGGCGGGCGGCAGCTCGGCGCGCTGGGCCAGCGGATCGGCCTTGAAACGCATCCCGCCTTCGCGCGTCTTGATCTCGTACTTGTACAGCGCACCCTCGTCGATGCCCGGCACGAACAGCTCCCACACCCCCGAGCCGCCCAGCGAGCGCATCGGCAGAAGGCGGCCGTCCCAGCCGTTGAAGTCCGCGATGATGCTGACCCGGCGCGCGTTGGGCGCCCAGACCGCGAACGACGTGCCTTTCTCGCCGTCCACCGTGCACAGGTTCGCGCCCAGCACCTTCCACAGCTGGCGGTGGGTACCCTCGGCGATCAGGTGCAGATCCAGGTCGCCCAAGAGCGGCATGAAGCGGTACGGATCGCCGCGCTCCCAGCGGTTGCCGTCGGCGAAGTGAAAACGCAGCCGGTAGGCCAGCGGCAGGCTGGCGCCCGGCACGAACGCCGCGAACATGCCGTGGCCCAGCGCGACCATCTGCAGCGTGCTGTCGCGCGAGAGCAGGCACTCGGCGCGCTTCGCGTCCGGATGGAACGCGCGCACGATCACCCCCGCACGGCCACCCACCGTGGCCGGGTGGGCGCCGAGCACGCGGTGCGGCTCGTGGTGGTCACCGTGCAGCAGCAGTCGCATGTCTTCGGCCGAGCCCCGAAGCTCGGCGACGGTGCTTTCTGTTTGCTGGGTCATCGCGTGAGCGCTGTCTACCACAGGCTCAACCGCGCTTCGCGCCCCAGTTCAGCGACCACTGAACGCGCTGCCCGCCGCCGATCGGCTGCCGGGGGCGGTGCTCTTCGCGCTCGCCGTGGGCGTTGGCCACGCGCCAGCGCCGCACCCCGACCTCGAAACCCAAGTCCCGCGACGCGATCTCGCGCAGCGCCACCGCGTCCCGGGCAATGCTGGTGGCGCGCTCGGGGATCTGCCGGCTCACCGCGCACAGCATGCGCGTTTCGTCCAGCGCCACGCGCACGCTACGGGTGACCGGCAGGCTCGAAGCGTACAGCTCGACCCACAGGCCGCGCTCGCGTCCGCGCCACAGCGCCTCGACCTGGTCGGCCACCCGGGGTGGGCGCCCGAAGCGGCGCGCCGGTACCGTCAGCTCACCGTCGCTCTCGCTGGCGCGGATGCCCAGCGCCGAGAGCACGTGCTCACACGCGCCCAGCTCTGCGCCCGAGAGCCCGCTGGCGCACAGCGTGGTGCAACGACCGACCAGCTTGATCACCGAGCCGAAGTGCAGGGTCACGTCGATCAGCTCGCGCTGACCGTCGCGCAGGCACACGCTGGTGTACTCCACACCCCCCGCGTCTGCGATCAGGGCCGCCAGCCGCTCACGCGTGGGCGTGGTCGCCAGCTCGAGATGCACCTCGAGCCGCTCCACCACGCCGCTGCCCGCGCGCTCGACGAAGGCGGCTTCGATCGCCGCGTGCGGATGCGCTTCGGTGGGCTCGACGGCTTCGATCTGCACGACCCCCACGGGATCGGTGGTCTGCTCGAGAATGGCCCGCTCGGCCCGCGCCACCAGCCCCAGCAGGCCCTCGTCGGCCGCCGACTCGACGATGATCTCGGCCACGGCCCTCAGTCGTCTCCGTGGCTGAGCAGCACCAAGGTGTGGGGTGGAAGTTGCAGGGTGGACCCGCGGGGCACCCGGTGCGTGGGCTGGGCGGTGTTGACGATCTCTTGCCAGCGGCCTGCCTCGGGCAGCACCGGCAACGCGAACTGCCGCGCTCGCGCCGAGGCGTTCAGCAACAGCAGCAGCGTCTGCCCCTGGTTCGGGCGCCCGCGCTCGTCCACCTCGTCCGAGGCCTGACCGTGGATCAGCATGCCCAGCACGCGGTTCTTGGTCTGTTGCCAGTCCGCGGTGGTCATCTCGTGGCCATCGGGTCGCAGCCAGTGCACGTCTTTGAGGCCCTCGTCGGTCACCGGGTCCCCGGCGAAGAAGCGTCGCCGCCTGAAAACCGGGTTCTTGGCGCGGATCCGGAACACCTTGCGGAAGAAACCCAGAAGCTCACGCTTCTCTTGGGTCATCTCCCAGCTCAGCCACGAAAGCTCGCCGTCCTGGCAATACGAGTTGTTGTTGCCGCGCTGCGTGCGCCCCAGCTCGTCGCCGTGCGAGATCATCGGCACCCCCTGAGAGAAGGCCAAGGTCGCGGCGAAGTTCTTCAGCATGCGCCCCCGCAGCTTCACGATGGCGGGCGTGTCGGCTTCGCCCTCGACCCCCCAGTTCTTGCTGAAGTTCTCCCCTGCGCCGTCGCGGTTCTCTTCCCCGTTGGCCTCGTTGTGCTTGTGCTCGTAGCTCACCAGATCGGTCAGCGTGAAGCCGTCATGGCAGGTCACGAAGTTCACGCTGGCGTGGGGGCCGCGGTCGCTGCCCTGGAAGACGTCGCTCGAGCCCGAGAGCCGCGCCGCCACCTCGGGCACCTGTCCCTCGTCGGCGCGCCAGAACCGGCGCACCACGTCGCGATAGCGCCCGTTCCACTCGGCCCACAGCGGTGGGAAGGCGCCCAGGCGATAGCCCCCCGGGCCCACGTCCCACGGCTCGGCGATCAGCTTCACCCGCGACAGCACCGGATCTTGCTGCACCGTGGCGAAGAAGCGCGCAAAGCTGGAAAACTCGGTGGGCTCCCGCGCGAGCACCGGAGCCAGATCGAAGCGGAAGCCGTCGACGTGCATCTCTTGGACCCAGTAGCGCAGGCTGTCGAGCGTGAGCTGCAGCACGCGCGGGTGCGAGAGCCGGAAGGTGTTGCCGCACCCGGTGAAGTCCATGTGGCGCAGCGGGTCGTCGGGGCTCAGGTGGTAATACGCGCGGTTGTCCACCCCGCGGAAGCACACCGTGGGCCCCCGCGCGTCGCCCTCGGCGGTGTGGTTGTAGACCACGTCCAGCAGCACCTCGATGCCGACCCGGTGAAACGCCTTCACCATGGTCTTGAACTCGGCCACCTGCGCGCCCCGGTCCGACGACGCAAAGCGCGAGTCCGGCGCGAAGAACCCCAGGGTGTTGTACCCCCAATAGTTGTCGAGCCCCAGCTCGCACAAGTGTCGCTCCGAGACGCGATGGTGCACGGGCAAGAGCTCCACCGCCGTCACGCCCAGCTCGAGCAGGTGATCCAAGATCGGGTCCGACGCCAGCCCCAGGTACTTGCCGCGCAGCCGCTCGGGCACGTCCGGGTGCAGCGCGGTCATGCCCTTCACGTGGCACTCGTAGATCACCGTGCGGCTCCAGGGCGTCTGCGGCGCGCGGTCGTCGCCCCAGGTGAACGCCGTGTCCAGCACCACGCTGCGCGGCACGTGGGGCGCGCTGTCCTCGCGCGAGAAGCTGCCGCTGCCCAGGCCCAGGGCGTCGTCGTAGCCGAAGATCGAGCGATGCCAGGCCAGCTTCCCCGCGATCGCCTTGGCGTAAGGGTCTACCAGCAGCTTGTGGGGGTTGAAGGTCAGCCCGCGCTCGGGCTCCCAGGCGCCGTGCACGCGGTACCCGTAGAGCTGCCCCGGTCGCACGTCGGGCAAGTAGGCGTGCCAGATGCGGTTCTGCCGCTCGCGCAGCAGCACACGCGTCTCGGCGCCGCGCTCGTCGAACAGGCACAGCTCCACGGCTTCGGCATCGCCCGAGAAGAGAGCGAAGTTCACCCCCTCGCCGTCCCAGGTGGCGCCGAGGGGATGGGGATCACCAGGCCAAACGCGCACGAGCGACCACCCTATCAGGCCTCGGCGTCACTTCGCACGATGCGCAAGACGTGGCCGACTTTATCGCCCGGATCGAGCCGCACGAAGTTGCGCGCGCCCTGCCAAGAGTAGCGTTCGCCCGTAAGCAGGTCGATCACCTGATAGGGCTGGTGGTGCCCCAGACCGATCTCGTCGACCGGGACGTGCACGAACGTCTCGTGGGCATGATGCGGATCCGTGTTGACCACCACGATCAGGTCGTCGCCCGGCGCACCTTTCCAGTAGGCCAGCACGGGCTCGAGCTCGGACTGCAAGAAGCGCAGATTGTCCAGGCGCTGCAGCGCCGGGTGCTCGCGCCGGATGCGATTCAGCTGCGCCACGTCCGCCCGGATGTTCCCCGGTGCCTGCCAGTCGCGGACCTTGATCTGGTACTTTTCCGAGTCCAGATACTCTTCGCTGCCCCGCCGGACCGGCGCGTTCTCGCACAGCTCGAAGCCGCTGTAGATGCCGTAGCTGGGGCTGAGCGTCCCGGCCAGCAGCAAGCGGATCCGGAAGGCTGCCCGCCCGCCGTCTTGCAGATACTCGTGCAAGATGTCGGGCGTGTTGGCAAAGAAGTTCGGCCGGTAGTATTCGGCCATCTCACCCAGCGCGAGCTCGCTCAAGTACTCACGCAGCTCCCAGGCGGTGTTCTTCCAGGTGAAGTAGGTGTAGCTCTGAGAAAAGCCCAGCTTGGCCAGCGCCTGCATGCGCTTCGGCCGGGTGAAGGCTTCGGCCAAGAAGATCACCTGCGGGTGGCGCCGCTGAACCTCGCGGATCAGCCACTCCCAGAACGCGAACGGCTTGGTGTGCGGGTTGTCCACGCGAAACACGTGCACGCCCTGATCGACCCAGAACAGCACCAGGTCACGGCACGCGGTCCAGAGCGCTTGCCGATCGGAGCACCAGAAGTCGAGCGGGTAGATGTCCTCGTACTTCTTCGGCGGGTTCTCCGCGTGGCGCAGCGTCCCGTCGGGCCGCACGAAGAACCACTCGGGGTGCTGGTGGATCCAGGGGTGATCCGGCGAGCACTGCAGCGCGAAGTCGAGCGCGATCTCGATGCCGTGCTCGCCTGCGACCCTCACCAGGTGCCGGAAGTCCTCCAGCGTTCCCAGCTCTGGATGAATCGCGTCGTGCCCGCCACGCTCGCTCCCGATGGCCCAGGGGCAGCCCACGTCGCCCAGCTGACAGCTGCGAGCGTTGTTGCGACCCTTGCGGTGGGTGACGCCGATGGGGTGGACCGGCGGCAGGTAGAGCACGTCGAAGCCGAGCGAAGCCAGGTCTGGCAGCCGGCGCTCGACGTCGGCGAACGTGCCATGCTTGCCGGGCACCTCCCCGGCGGATCGCGGAAAAAGCTCGTACCAGGCGCTGAACCGCGCGCGCTCTCGGTCCACGTAGAGCTCTCGCACTTCGTGGCGCGTCATGTGCTCGGGATCCAGCGGGCCGGCCATGGCCTCTTCCAGCTTCTTGCTGAACGCCACGGCCAGCCGCGCGTCGACGCTGGCCGCCGTGTCGCCCAAGGCCTTGACCGCGTGGCGCACCTCGACCGGTGTCTCGCTGCCCAACCAGGCCAACCGCCGGTGTGCCAGCTGCTCGCCTTCGAGCAGCTCGCTCGTCACGTCTTGTCCGGCGTCGAGCCGCTTCTTCAGGTCCTCGCGCCAGGTGCGGAAGGCGTCGGGCCATGCCTCGACGGTGTATTCCCAGCGACCGATCTTGTCGGGTACGAACCGGCCGTGCCACACGTCGGCATCGAAGTCGTGGCTCATCGCTGCTTCGCGCCAGAGCTGCTCGCCCGGGCCACGACACAAGAGCTGCGCGCCAATCAGCTCGTGCCCGTCCTTGAAGATGTTGGCGCTCACGCGGATTGAATCACCCAGGGTTCGCTTGATCGGGTGTCGCCCCCCGTCGAGCTCGGGTCGAAGGCGCTCGATGACGACTCGGGGCAGGTGAGGCGGGGGGCGTGTGCTCGACATGCTGACTGCTCGCGACCTTCCGACCCGCGGCGCGCAGCGTCAAGCGAATCGCGAAGCGCCCGAGCGGTCACGGCGTCGAAGCAAAGCCGCGAGTCGCCCAAGCACAAGGTCGCGGCCGGCAGCCAGCGCGGATCGGTTCCCCGGACGAGCCGCCGCACGCTGGCCGGATGCATCGACATGGCCCGTGCGAGCACGGTGCTCGACGCCCAACCCTGCTCGTGTGCCAGCGCGATGCCGACCCGTCGCTGCACAGTCGTCGAGCTCCAGAACGTCGCCGACAGCGCCGCGCGCAGCACCAGACCCAAGGGCCGCTCGGCAACGGCGGACGGCTTCGCCGGCCCCGGCAGCGGCGTGCCGGTTCGTCGCTCGTCGGTGGACGTGTACGCGTGCAGGCGCTGCGTGAACCCGTCGCGCGGCCAGCGAAACTCAGCCGATACGGCCGCGGGGTCGACCCAAGGATCCAGCTCGGCCCCGATCAGACCGCGATACGTCGACCAGGGCCAGGAAAGCGGGTCGGCGACCTGCAACTTGTCGCAAGGGAGCAAGTGCACTTCGCGCATGTTGCGCACGAGCTGCGATCGCACGGCCACTTCGTAGGGGTCGTACACGTGGTGCCACTGCTCTCGGAGTCCGCTGCGGCGCGCCGCCCAGGCCAACTGGCGTGCGAGCGCCCGCTTTGCCCGCGTCGCTCGAGTGGGGGACTCGGACTCGAGCAAGAGCTCGATGGCCGCCGGAGTCAGGCACGCCGCCCAAACGCGCGGAAAGGTGCGGCGCAGCGCGAGCCACGTGCGCCAGGCCACGACCGGATTGGAAAG
Organism: Polyangiaceae bacterium; assembly: GCA_023150915.1. Taxonomy (GTDB): domain Bacteria; phylum Myxococcota_A; class Polyangia; order Polyangiales; family Polyangiaceae; genus JADJKB01. The sequence goes on along the minus strand of JAKLKA010000147.1, from coordinate 276 downwards.
CGGGGTGTGGGAGTCGCGCGCCCGTGCGGACAGACGTACCAGCATGTTCGCTCCTCGGCACCGGCGCGCGCCGAGTTGCGTACGGCGTGCGTCGGACCGTCCGCGAGGCCGTCCGCCCGCGAGGTCGTCCGTCGGCGAGGTCGTCCGTCGGCGAGGTCGCCGGTCGGCGAGGTCGTCCGTCGGCGAGGTCGTCCGTCGGCGAGGTCCTCCCCAAAAGCTGCCCGCGTTGGGGGTAGCTGATGCCGCTGAATTGATCGCGTCTGCGAACATTCCGAC
>JAKLKA010000146.1 GCA_023150915.1 Polyangiaceae bacterium | reverse complement strand
TGATCGGCCTGTTCGGTACGGGCCTGAAGCTGAAGAACAACGGGGCAGACGAGATCACCATCGCCAAGAGCGGTGCGTTCACCTTCCCCACGCAAGTGGCTACCGGCAGCGCCTACGCGGTGACGGTCTCGGGCCAGCCGACCAGCCCCGCGCAGAGCTGCTCGGTTCAGAACGGCGCCGGCACCATGGGGACAGCGGACGTGGTGAACGTGAGCGTCAGCTGCGAGCTGGTCGATACGGACAAGGACGGAGTGCCCGACGTGGCCGATCCGTTCCCCACCGACGCCCAGAAGCCGAAGATTGCCCAGGCCAACCTGGTGTACCCGCACACCGCGAGCAAGCTGTTCACCATGTCGGCCACCACCTACACCATCAGCGAGATCGGCTCGTTCAAGGGCTCTACGTACTCGGGGTCGATGACCGATCTCGCCGTCGATCAATGGGGCGTGCTGTATGGCGTCACGTTCAACGATCTGTACACCTGCGACGCGGACACCGCGACCTGCTACAAGCTGGCGACGCTTCCCCAGATGTTCAACGGGCTCACGATGCTCCCACCGGGAACGCATCACCCGTACCTCGACACCCTGGTCGCCATCGCCAACAGCGGCGTCTGGTACAAGGTTTCACTCTCGGGCAGCGGCACCGCCCAGCTCACCCAGCTCGGCAGCTACGGGTCCGGTTACTCGTCGAGCGGCGACGCTTTCTCGATCGAGGGCGTCGGCACGTTCGCGTCAGTCGACAAGGCAGGCAGCTCGTCCGACGTGATCGTCGCGGTCGATCCCATGACCGGCAAGGTCAACTCCGAGGTCGGCCCGGTTGCGGGCTACAGCAGCCTCTACGGTCTCGCTGGCTGGTCTGGCAAGGTCTTCGGCTTCGACGCCACCGGCGCGGTGCTCGAGATCGACATCAAGACCGGAGCTTCGAAGCTGATTGCCACCACCAGCAACCCGTGGTGGGGCGCCGGCGTCGCCACGCGCTTGTGAGCCAGGTTTTCGGGATACACTCCGGGGGGCGTGTTCCACCCCCACGGCCTCCAGCCCGGTAGCGTGTTCGCGGGCGATTTCCGCATCGAGCGGGCGCTGGCCATGGGGGGCATGGGCGCCGTGTACGTGGCCGAGCAGCTCAGCACCGGGCGCAAGCGCGCGCTCAAGCTGCTCTTGCCCTCCCTGGTCGAGAGTGAGCGGTCGCGTGAGCGCTTCGAGCAAGAGGCCCGCGTCGCGTCGCGCATCGCGAGCGATCACGTCGTCGAGGTGGTCTCGGCCGGCGTGGACCCGGCCTCGGGCGCTCCCTGGCTGGCGATGGAGTTGCTCGAGGGCGAGACGCTCGCGGGTCGTGTCGAACGCGCCGGGCCGCTGCCGCCCGCCGAGACGCTCGAGGTCATGCGCCAGCTCTGCCACGCGCTCGGCGCGGCGCACGCCAGCGGCCTGGTCCACCGAGACATCAAGCCCGAGAACCTGTTTCTCGCCCGCCCGCGCCGTGACGGCGTCCCCTTCACGCTGAAGATCTTGGACTTCGGCATTGCCAAGCTCACCGAAGACGTTCGCGCTCGGGGTGGCGCCACGGGCGCCATCGGCTCCCCGCTCTGGATGGCGCCCGAGCAAGCGTCTGCAGTCGGCGTCGGCCCCACCGCCGACGTGTGGGCCCTGGGCCTGGTGGTGTTCTACTGCCTCACGGGGCGGCACTACTGGCGAAGCGCAGGGGAGCACGACGCCACCCTCCAGGGCCTGCTCAAAGAGGTGATGCTCGATCCGTTGGTCCCCGCCTCGAGCCGAGCCGCCGAGCTCGGCGTGCCCGCGCTGCTTCCGCCGGGGATCGACCCTTGGTTCTCTCGCGTCGTCGAGCGCGAGCCCGCGCGACGGTTCGCCGACGCCACACAGTGCCTGGCTGCACTCGAGCCGCTGCTGAGCCCCGGCGCGACCGCGCCGCCGGCCGCGCCGCCCGTGGCGTTCGGGCAGACCGCCCCTTCCTACGGCGCGGGCTCACCGCCGCGAAGCGCGAGCAAGCTGCCGTGGGTCCTCGGGGGCCTGGCCCTCGTGGCGGTGGGCGGCGTGATCGTGGTGGCGGCAGCGTTCGTCGGATTCGGGCTCTACGCCGAGCGCGAGCCCAGCGCGTCGCCGACCCCGAGCCCCAGCGTGGTGCCCACGGCAATGGCGCCCGAAGCGCCGCCGACCACCGCGCCGGTCCCCACCAGCCCACCCAGCCGACGCGGCGCAAGCCCGACCGCGGTCTCGGCAGCCGACGCGGGGGCGGCGCCGACCGCGCCCTCGGCAGTCGTGATGGGCGACGTCCCCAGCCACCCGCCGCGCGACTACAAGCTCGCCTGGTACAAGGACAAGATCACTCAGTGCTGGAAGGGCAACGAGGGCGCCAAGCCCGACGCCGGTGCGTACGCGGTGACGATCACCGTCACCCTGAGCGAGCTCGGCCAGGCGAAGAGCGTGCTGGTCGCTCCCAGGACCCACAAGTTCTTCTCCGGCTGTGCCACCGTTCGCAGCACCGATCACCCGTGGGGCAAGGGCCCGCCAGAGACCAAGTCTTTCAGCTTCAGCTTCTGAGCCGTGGCCGCGCTGATCATCGACCCTGCCTATCACCCGATCTTGCTGTTCGGGTTGGCGTCCAACATCTACAGCTTCGTGCTCATCACGCTGGCGCTGCGGCGCGCCGATTGGCTGACGGATCTGAAGTTCTCGCTGACCAAGTTCTACGTCCTCATGGGCTGGGTGCCGCTCGCGTTCCTCGCGCTCGCAGTGCTGATCAGCCCACGCTATTTGCTGCTGTTCGTCGCCACGGGCGTGATGGGCATCGTCGGCGAGCTGATCGTGTCGGTGGCCTGGCGTCGGTTCTTCGCCGAACCCATCTGGACCTATAGCTACCGTTCCGTGCTGGCGGGCTACACCAGCACGCTGAACTTCCTCCCGTGGGCCGTCGGCGCGCTGCTGTTCTGCGAGACGCGACGCGTCCTCGGTGGCCCGGCACCCGTCGCGTGGAGCTTCGACCGCCCCATGTGGGTGAGCGCTGCCGGTCTCGGCATCGGCCTGCTCCTCTCGTGGCCGCTCAGCCGGTTCACCACCGCCCGTGCGCGGCGCTTCACCCGGCTGGCCTTCGCCGTCTTCTGCTTGCCAATCGCCGCGGCGGGGGTCGCCCTCGCGCTCTGGGTCAGCCCGCGCTACCTGCTCTTGATGGCGGCGTTCGCGGGCGTGGGCTTCTTCACCGAGTACACCTACGGCCGGGGCATGAGCCTGTTCTTCGAGCGCGGGCTGTGGACCTACAACCACTGGAAGATCGACCACGGCCACTCGAGCTTCGTCACCTTCCCGTTGTGGGCCCTGGGTGGGCTGTATTTCCACTTCATCGCGGGCTTCGTCGGGCTCTGACTCGAGTCCGCGAAGCCCCGGGACTACTTGCAGGCCTTGGCGCACTCGTCGAAGGCCGCCTGGCACTTCTGCGGATCGGCCAGCTTTGGCAGCCCGCCTTCCGTGGCGCCGGGCATCAAACACGCCTGCAGCACGCCCTGACACTTCGCCGCGCACGCCGCGCCCTTGCCGCTTCCCGCGTCGGACTTCGCCCCCGCGTCGCTGGACGCACTTGCATCCGAAGCACCGGCGTCCTTGGCGCCCGCATCCCCCTTCTTGGTCGTCCCCGTCGGGGTGCTCGTCGGCGCGCTGCCGGCGCTGGCTTCCGCGGCGGGCGCGGCGGTCTCGGTGGCGGTAGCAGCGGCCGTGGGCGGCGGCTCGGGCGGGGGCAGCGCGCTGGGCGCTGGCTCTTCCTTCTTGAACATCTTGCAGGCAACGAGCGCCGAGACGACCACGAGCAGCGGAACGGTGGGACGCATGCGCGCCGGAGTATACGCCGGCCACGCCTGTTCCGATTCACAATCGTGCGCTAAGCTCCGTCGCCATGAGGCTCTCTCAGCTTGGTTCGCTCCTCCCCGTTGGTTGCCTGGTCGTCGCGGTCTCCGCGTGCGGCGGCGATGATGACCCGAGTGGCAGTCCGGGTGGCGGTGGCGCCGCGGGCTCGGGCGGCGCGGCGGGTGCGGCCGGCTCGGGTGGTGTGATCGACGGGCCCCCCGCCGAGGGGCCGATCACCAAGATCCCCAAGGGCTGGAACGAGATCGCGCCGGGCGGAAAGACCGCGTGCGGCCGCGGTGACAAGTTCCGGTTCTGGGTCCGGCCCGGTGCAGTCAACCGCGTGGTCGTCGAGTTCCGCGGCGGCGGCGGGTGCTGGGACGGCATCACCTGCCACCCCGACTCGAAGCTGTTCGAAGAGAAGGCGAACCCCGAGCCGTGGGTCACCGACGAGAAGAAGGCGGTCGGGATCTACGACCACTCGCGCGCCGACAACCCGTTCAAAGACTGGCACCACGTCTACATCTCGTACTGCACCGGCGACGTCCACTGGGGCAACTCGACCCAGACCTACGATCCCGGTGGCGTGTTCGAGAGCACGGTACAGCACAAGGGCGCGGTCAACGCCCAGGCAGCGCTCGACTGGGTGTACGAGAACGTACCGACACCCGACAAAGCACTGGTCACCGGTTGCAGCGCTGGCGGCTATGGCGCGGCGTTCTGGTCACCGATGGTCAAGGACCACTACAAGAGCTCCAAGATCTATCACTTCTCGGACAGCTCGGCGGGCATCATCACCGACACCTTCTTCGAGAAGAGCTTTCCGGCTTGGAACGTGAAAGAGACCTTCCCTTCGATGATCGGCGTCGACCCGTCGACCTTCAAGCAGCTGTCCGAGCTGTACATCGGGATCGGGAAGAAATATCCCGACATGTTCCTGTCGCAATTCAACACCGCGTACGACGCGACCCAGGCCAAGTACTTCGTGCTGATGGGCGGGAAAGACGCCACCGAGTGGTCGCAGAAGATGCAGACCAGCATCGCCGACATCAAGACGGCCACGCCCACCTTCCGCTCTTACCTCGGGGCGAACTACCAGCACTGCGTGATCGACAAAGACAGCTTCTACGACTTCGAAGTGGGCGGGCAGAAGCTGGTCACCTGGCTGGCCGACGCCGTGGGGGACAAGACGGTGAAAGACGTGTCGTGCACCTACGGCGACTGCGGAGCACCCAAGCCCGCGCAGTGAGCCGCTCAGCGCAATAGCCCCAGCGCGCGCGGGGTGTGCCCGGGGACCACGCGCGCCCGGTCCCGCGCGCCCAGGTGCTTCTCGGCGACTTCCGCCAAGACGTCGCGATAGTCCGTGGTCACCGCCAGGTCGCGCCCCTCGAAGCGTTCGGCGGCCGAGAGCCCCGGCCACTGGCCGTGTACCTTGCCACCCCGCACGGGACCGCCCCAGAGCAGCATCGCCGAGCCGTGGCCGTGGTCCGTGCCCCCCGTGCCGTTCTCGGCCACGGTGCGCCCGAACTCGGTCATCACCAGCACCACCACGCGTTCCAGGTCCGGTCCCAGATCCTTGCGAAAGGCCGCCAGGCCCTTGCCCAGCGCATCGAAGCCCCGCGCCAGACGCCCGCTGTCTGCGCCGCCCTGCGCCTGATGCGTGTCCCAACCGCCGGCGTCGATCCACGCGACGCGTAGCCCGGCGTCGGCGCGAACCAAAGCGACCACGTCCGCCAGCGGGCGCGCGCCCTCCGGATAGTCCGCGGCCCGGACCTCGACCGCGGCGAGCCTCCGCTCCGCTTCCAGCGCGCCGCGCCCCGCCGCGATCACGCTGTCGTCGCCTTCGGCGTACAGCGCCCGGAACGCGCTGCCGAGCCTCGACCCGAGCCGCTTCGGCACGCGCAAGCGAAACGCTTCGAGGCGCTTGGCCGTGACCACATCCACGTCGCCGCGCAGGGCGAGCGGTCGCTTGTCCGAGAGCGCCACCACACCCAGCGGGGACGTCGGCTTGCCCGCGTCGGTCAGGCACCGCGCAAGCCACCCCGTCCGCGTCGAGCGCACCCCTGGGGTCGCGGTCTCGGCATAGTCTTGGGCCTCGAAGTGCGAGCGGGTGCCGTGGGACGACCCGACCGCGTGCACCACGGCCAGCTCACCGGCTCGATAGGCCGGCTCGAGCGCCCCGAGGCGTGGGTGCAGTCCGAAGTGGCCGTCGAGATCGATGGCCCCGCCGGGCTTGCCGGGCTTGGCGATGGCGGTGCTCCGGCGAGCGGCGTAATAGGCTGCGTCCCCGTGGGGAACGGCCAGGCTGAGCCCATCCATGCCGCCGCGCAGGAAGATCGTCACCAGCACCGTGCGCCGCGCGCTGGGCTGGGCCAAGGCAAAGCCTGGGGTCAAGGCCAGGGCGCCGGTCGTCATCAGAGCTCGTCGCGAGAGTTTCATCGGTGGAACCTCACTGCCGTTGGTACTCGGGGCTGCCCAGGAGAAGCGCCACCGCGACGGTCCGTCGCTCGAGCGGGTCGTTCAGCCCGGCGAGGGCGGTGTCGATGGCAGCCAGCGTCTGCTTGCGCGCCGCGCCGGCGAGCAAGAGCGCGTTGGCCCGCGGCACGAGCCCGTCGCCCGCGTCGGGCAGCGCGCGAGCGAGATCCAGCGACAGCCCGGGGAGCTTGCCCGCCGCCAGCATCGAGGCATAGCTCATGCGCGACAGCAGCCCGCTGGTGCTGACCCATTCGGCCTCGGCCTCGGGGTGTCCGGTAGGCACGCTCTCGAGCAAGATCGGCTCTCCCATGCGCTCGAGGACCCGCGCCAGGGCCAGGCTGCCGTCCGTCGTGGCGCCGAGCGCGCGGGCCGAGCTCACGACCAGCTCCAGGGGCGACTTCAGCTTCTTGCCGCGGACGGACTCCATCCAGAAGCTCTCGTGCTCCGCGATGCTGCGCACCACACGGGCGATGTCGCCGTCGCTCTCGCGGTAGGCCTTGGCGGCGGCGTCCACGCAGGCGGCCGGGGGGTGGTCCGCCACGAAGCGCGCGCACAGCTTCCGGCCCAGGTGCCGAGCGGTGCTCGGGTGCTTGGCCAAGAGTGTGAGCAAGGTGCGGCCCTCTTCTTCACCACCGCCCGCCGCGAAGCGCTGCCCGAGCACGGTCTTCTCCGAACGATCGTGGCCCGCCGAGCGGAACAAGAAGCCGACGCCGCCCTCCTGGGGCCGACGCACACTCCAGCCGGTGAGCACGCGCGCCGCGCCTTCCACGTCCGCTTGGACGTAGCCGCCGTCCACGCCCAGGGTATGGAGCTCGAGCAGCTCGCGGGCGTAGTTCTCGTTCAGGCCGCCCCGCCTCTCGCCCGTCGGCGTCTCTTTCGCGGCGCGGCTCCGCGCGTTGTCCAGGTAGAGCAGCATCGCCGGGTGGCGGGCGGTGGCAACCAGCAAGTCCTCGAAGCGCCCGAGCGCATGGGGGCGCAGCGCGCGCTCGATGAAGTCGCCGGCGAACAACCGGACGACACCCTTTCTCGCGAACACGTTGAAGTGGTTGGTCCAGAAGTCGACCATCACCTCTTCCACCTGGCGGTCGCTGACGATGTGCCTCGCGATCTCGGCCAGGGCGATCTCGGCAATGTGTCCCTTGGCCGCCTTGCGCACCTGCTTCTGAACCGCCGCGCCCTCCTCGTCCCAGTCGTCACCCAGCCAGCGCTCCAGCAGCTCTTGGGGTGTCTCTAGGGAGCGCCGATACGGCGCCAGGGCGACCTCGAGCTGGGGCTGCTCGCGCCGCGGGCCGAGCTGGGCGTCCAGCCACGGCCCGACCCCGGATCGGGCGATCTTCTCGGCGTCGCCCGGGCGGGGGCCGAACGCCAGGCGCCCGAGCAAGTGGTGACCGTCACCCAGGCTCGGCAACTTCGCGGTCGGGGCGGCCGGGCGCGGCTCGGGGCGCAGCGGCGGGGGCGCATGCGCGCAGGCGAGCACCGACAATCCCGCAGCGACCAGGCTGGCTTTGAGCATTCCCACACCGGCGCATGCCGGGCAAAGGCCGCCCGTTAAAGCTCAGATCCGAACGTCTGCCATCACGATCGGCGGTACGTGCATGTGGGCGACGGAGAGGCTCTTGTTCTCGCTGCCGCGGGCCCGATACAGGGCCTCGTCCATGGTCGCGGCGGTCTCGTAGCCCAGCAGCTTGGGGATGTACTCGTTGTCGGCCCCGACCACGATCACCCGACCGATGTGCTGCCGGCCGTTCTCGCCCCAGTACCACATGAAGAAGGGGTGCGCGGGGTGGTAGGCGTGCCCGGTGCGATACATCTGGATGAACGCGGGATCCTGCGCGAACTTCTTCTCGTACCGCTCGTGCAGCTCCACCGCGTTCCGCGTCTCGGGCAGCACGCGGTGCACGAAGTCGATGTACGGCGCGTGCTGCTCGTGATCGAACTTGTCGGTGCACGGGTGGGTGATGATCAGGGTTCCGCCCTTCTTCACCAGGGGCGCACCGCGGTAGAAGTTGAACAAGTACCCCTGCGCCTGCACGCTCACGAGCAGCGGGTTCAAGAAGGCGTGGACGTTGTACGGGCTGATGAACGGGATGCCGGTGACCAGCACGTCGGCCTGGCCCTCGAAGGGCACCAGATACTGCTCGTTGCAGCGCTCGAGGGTCTTGGCGTGCACCGCCTCGGTCTCACCGGCCCAGACCCCGGTCACGCCGTAGGGTGCCGGAAAGCGATCGAAGATCGCCTGCCGCGCCACCTGCGGCAGCCGAGCCGTGGTGGCCACCAGCCCCTTGAGCAACGCCCGCTCCCGCGCGTCCAGGTCGTCCTCGTTCTTCGCCAAGAACTCCAAGGGGCGATCGAACATGCGATTGTTGATCGTGGTCTCGACGGTGAACACGTTCAGCTTCTTCGCCGCGAGCCGCCCCATCCGCCAGACCCGCGTGTAGAGCTCGCTCTTCTGCGGGTCCATGTAGCTGTCGCAGCCTCGGATGGTCTCCGGGTTGTGGTGCGCCGACAGGCTGCGATAGCTGGTCAGGCCGCACATCAGGGACTTGTGCCCGCCGTCCATCGGGACGAAGTTCAGGTTCACGTAGACGATCAGGTCGCTGTCCACCGCGCGCCGATTCATCTCGATCACCTCGCCGTGATCGGTGGTCGCCACCTCGACCAGGTTGTCGTGATCCTCGGCATCGTGGTTGTAGAGCCGATCGGGCCAATAGGCGTCGAACACCTTCCGGCCCACCATGTGCCGCACCTCGGCGGCCTTCATCTTGCGATGAATGCCGGTGGCCACGATGATCTCGATGTCGTCCACCCCGTGGTCGGCCATCAGGGCGAGCACGATCTCCAAGATCCGCTCGCGCACGTCCGGCGCCTTCATCGGCGGCAGCGGCAGCGAGATGTCGTCCACGGCGATGGTCACCTTCATCCCCGGTCGGAGCTTCGCGTACAGCGGCTCGCTGCCCAGCGGGTGGTTGATCGCGTAACGGATGGCGGCATCCACGTCGCGCAGCGGCTGGATCGGCGGCTTCGGGTAGATGCAGCGCGTTCCCGCCGGCAAGTCGGCTTCCACCAGCTGATCGCCGGCAAACAGCACACGGGGCGCGCTGTCGCGCTCCAGGGTCGTCACGCAAGGGTGGTTCATGGGCACGCTCTGAGGTCGAAACTGGGCCAGCTGTAGGCCTTGGCCAGAAGCTTGAGTCTCGGGTCGGGGTTCACCGCGGCGGGGTGACCGACCACGCTCAGCATGGGCAGATCGGAGTAGCTGTCGCTGAACGCATAGCAGTCGTCCAGATCGTGACCGTGCACCCGCGCGTGGTCGCGGATCAGTCGTGCCTTCTCGGGCCCCGCGACCACGGGCTTCTCGAGCTTGCCCGTGGCATAGCCGTCCTTCATCTCCAGCCGGTTCGCTATCACGTCGTCGGCGCCCAGATGATCGGCCAGCCGCCGCGCGATGAAGTCGAGGGCGCCCGAGATCAGCACCACCACGTTGCCACGGTCGACGTTCTTCCGCACCAGGTCCCGCGCGGCCGGAAAGATCGACGGGCGCAGCACCTTCTCGAACACCTCGTCCGCCAGGAGCACCAGGCGGTCTTCGCTCATGCCCTGATACGAGCTGTAGAGCAGCTCGTTGAAGGTGCGCCGGTCGGCCAGCTCGGCCACGGTCATGGCCGGCGCCTTGAACAGCGCCCGACCAAAGCGCAATGCCGTCTGCACCGGCGTGGCCTGGTTCAGAAGGTAGAACAAGGTCGGGTGCACGAGGTTCGTGCTGACCAGCGTTCCGTCCACGTCGAAGTAGCTCGCAGCCAAGGGGCGCGAACGCTTCCGCGACGGGGCGCGAGCGTCAAGTGCAGCACCGGCTTCGCCAAAGGCGTGGCGCTAGCTGGGCATTTCCAGCACTGCGGTGATCCGCCGAAGCGCCCTTTCGGCCTCGATCTTCACGCCGCGGCCCAGCTCGCGTGTCAGCCGCTGCCGGACGTCCGACTTGAGGCGTGGCGCCAGCGGCGCCGAGCGCGTGTCGTTCTTGACCACCAGCTGGGTCTGACAGAGCACGCTGCCGCTTTCGGCGTCGTGGATCGCCAGCCAGGCGACCAGCGTGCCCGGGGTCCACTCCCAGCGACCACGGTCGGTGCGGAACACGCGGTCGGCTCCGTAGTGCTCCGTGACGTGGAACACTCCCACCCAGCGTCGCCCGCCGAGGCTCGCGATCTCGTCGGTGACCCCCGCCGCCGGAGGCTGCCCGGGCGGCAAGAGTGCCAGCGCGTCACGCAGCGCATGAAGCTTGGGCGCGGTGAGCGGCGCGGTCAGATCGAGGGGCAAGAGCTGCTTCTTCTCGAAGCGCGCATCGCGCACCGCCAAGACCAGGGTGCGCGCCTCCACCGGCAGGCCCTGCCAACGGGCGTCGTCGCACTTCTCTTCGCGGGCGGTCCGCAGCGCCGGCCACTCTTTGGCGATCCAGGCGTTCAGCGCCCGACCCAGAGCCGGGTCCAGCGCCGCAGCCGCCGGCGCGCTCTCGCGTTCGGAGCTCGGCTCCGCGGGCGCCGCCGGATCGCCACCACAGGCGGCGAAGAAGAGGGCAGCGAGGCAGGCAAGGGACCGGGGCACGCCCGGTTGAAGCAAAGGCGCAGGCGGTGGGCCAAGATCTCGGCTCCCCGCTTCTCGTCTATGCTCGCGCCGTGCACCTGATCCAATCCGAGTCCGAGCTCGCGGAGGTCGCAGCCAGCCTGGCCGACGCGACCACGCTCTACCTGGACACCGAGTTCGACTCGACCCGCGACGGCAAGACCCTGTGCCTGGTCCAGATCTCGAAGGGGGAGCGTGTCCACCTGATCGATCCGCTGCGCCTCTCGTCGCTGGATGTGCTTCGCCCGGTGCTGGCAGACCCCGCTCGCGAGTGGGTGCTGCACGCGGGCTCCCAAGACGTCGACCTGCTCGCCATCCGCTTCGACCTGCCCGAACCGCCCCGGGTGTTCGACACCCAGGTGGCGTGGGCGCTCAGCAGCGTCGAGCACAGCGTCTCGCTGGCCTACCTGAAATTCCAGCTGCTCGGCGTGCGCAGCGGCAAGTCCCACCAGGCCGACGACTGGAAGCGGCGACCGCTGCCCGACGCGCAGCTGGCCTACGCCGCCGCCGATATCGAGGAGCTGCCGGCCCTGCACCGCGCGCTCGGCCAACGGCTCGAAGCGCGGAACCGCGGGAGCCTGGTGTTCGATGCGAGCCGCGAGGTCACCTGGCCGGTGCGCGAGGACCCCGAGCCGCTCTCCGTGGAGGACTTCCGCAACGCCTGGCAGCTGGACGTGCACAGCCAGGCCGCGCTCCGACACCTGGTGGGCTGGTACAACGGGCTCTCACCGCGGCAGCGCGCCCACGCGCCAGACTCGAAGACGCTGCTCTCGATCGCCAGCCGCCTTCCCGAGACGGCCACCGATCTGGCGCGGATCAAGGGCATCCACCGGCGCTTCGCCGCCGAGCAGGGCGAGCAGCTGGTGGCCGAGGTGCTGCGCGCGGCGGCCGGTGCCGATGCCGGCGCATTCGTCCCGATCGACCCGCCACCGTATGCCACCCCCGACGAGGTGCGCCTCGACGGCTGGCTGTCGCTGGCCCGCGCCGAGATCAGCGCCGCGCTCGAGGTCGCACCCGAGCTGGCCTTCCCCGCACGACTGACGCGCAAGCTCCGAGCGCGCATCGCCGAGACCGGTGAGCGGGCGCGCGGGGCCGAGGTGTTCGACGGCTGGCGCCGCGAGCTGATCGCACCCGCGTTCGTGGCCTTTGCAGCGCGGTGATGCTCGCGTTAGCCTGGCGGTTCGGAGGCGGACCATGAAGAAGCTCGCGATCCTGTCGTCGCTCAGTACGCTGCTGGTCTCTGAAGGCGCCCTGGCCGCAACCTACGAGATCGCGCCCGGCGCGAACCTGAGTCAAGAGATCGCCAAGCTGAAGGCGGGCGACGAGCTGGTGCTGAAGGGCGGAACCTACACGCTGACCAGCAAGCTCACGATCTCGGTGGCTGGCACGTCGGCCGCGCCCATCGTGATCCGCAGCAAAGACGGAGAAACCGCCCACATCACCCGGGACGCGAGTCAGAACGTGATCAACGTCGAGAACACCCAGTACGTGGTGCTCCGAAAGCTCGAGGTCTCGAAGGGCTCGCACGGCATTCGCATCACCAGCTCGAGCCACATCACCGTCGAGGACTGCCACATCCACGACACCGCCGACGTGGCCGTCTCGGCCAACGTGGGCGGTTCGAAGTACCAGGGCCTGATCCTCCGCAGGAATCACATTCATCACACCAACGGCACCGGCGAGGGCATGTACCTGGGTTGCAACAACGACGGCTGTCAGATGTTCGACAGCCTGATCGAAGGCAACTACATCCACCACACCAACCAGGCGACGGTCAGCCAGGGTGACGGCATCGAGATCAAGCAGGGCAGCTACAACAACATCGTGCGCGACAACGTGATCCACGACACGAACTACCCCTGCATCTTGGTGTATGGCACGGCGGGCAAGGCCGTGAACCTGCTCGAGCGCAACGCCATGTGGAACTGCGGCGACCATGGCATCCAGGCCGAGGCGGACGCCATCATTCGCAACAACCTGGTGCTCGGCGCCAAGGCAGACGGCATCCGCAACCAGAACCACCAGCAGCAGAGCGTCGAGGACTTGACCATCGTCCACAATACCGTGCTGAACGCGGGCGACGCGCTCCGCTCGGACGGCATCAAGATCAACGTGATCATCGCCAACAATGCGCTCTACAGCCAGGGCGGGAATGCCCTGCGCGCCGCAGGCACGCTCTCGGCGCTGACCGTGGCAGGCAACATCGGCATGGGCACCACGCAAGGCGTGAGCGGGGGCTTCACCGGCGGCGGCAGCCTCTCGGCCGACTTCGTCGATGCCGCGTTCGGCGGCGCCAAGCTGAACGTGTTCCCCAAGGCCGGAAGCAAGCTGATCGCCGCCGGCGACACCAAGTACGTGGCGAACGACGATTTCAACGGGACCGCGCGGGGCGGTGTGGCCGACGTGGGGGCGTACAAGTTCGCTGCCGCAAACCCCGGCTGGACGGTGGGCGCGGGCTTCAAGGACAAGACCGCGAGCGGCGGCAGCGGCGGAACCGGGGGCACCGGGGGTGGGTCGAGCGGTGGTGCGGCGGGCTCGAGCAGCGGCGGTGCGGCCGGTTCGACCAGCGGCGGCGCGAAGGGCGGCGGCAGCGACGACGACGGTGGCTGCGGATGTCGCACCGCGCCGGCCGGTGCGAGCTTCGGCTGGGCGGCGCTCTCGGCGCTCGGGCTCTTGCTGCTCCGGCGCCGGCGCTGAGCGCCCACGACTCACCAGTCGAGCATGTAGGCCGCGACCAGCGGAAACACGATGGTCGCGTCGCTCTCGATGATGAAGCGCGGCGTATCGATGTCGAGCTTGCCCCAGGTGATCTTCTCGTTGGGCACCGCGCCGCTGTAGCTGCCGTACGACGTGGTCGAGTCGCTGATCTGGCAGAAGTAGCCCCAGTAGGGGCACTGTTGCTGCAAGTCTTGATGGATCAGCGGCACCACGCAGATCGGGAAGTCACCGGCGATTCCGCCGCCAATCTGGAAGAAGCCGATGCTCGAGCTCGCGCTCTGGTCGCGATACCAGTCGATCAGCGTGCGCATCTGCTCGAGCCCGCTCTTGATCGTGGTCGCGTTCTTCACGTCGCCACGCACCACCGCCGCCACGAACATGTTGGCCAAGGTCGAGTCTTCGTAGCCCGGCACCCAGATCGGCAGGTTCTGCTCGCACGCCGCCAAGAGCCAGCTGTCCTTGGGGTCGATCTCGTAGTCTTTCTCGAGCTTCCTCCCGCGGAGCAGCTTGTAGAACAGCTCGTGGGGGAACAGCCGCTCGCCCTTCTTGTCTGCCTCGGTCCACAGCTCGAGCATGTGGCGCTCGATCTTGCGCATCGCCTCGCCCTCGGGGATGCAGGTATCGGTCACCCGGTTCAGCCCCTGGTGCTCCAGCTCCTTCTCTTGCTCCGCGGTCAGCATGCGATAGTGCGGGATGCGCTTGTAGCTGTCGTGCGCGACCAGGTTGAAGACGTCTTCCTCGAGGTTGGCGCCAGTGCAGCAGATGGCGTGCACCTTGCCCTTGCGGATCAGCTCGGCAATCACCGTACCCATCTCGGCGGTGCTCATCGCACCGGCCAGGGTGAGCAGCATCTTTCCGCCCTTGGCCAGGTGGTCTTCCCAGGCCTTGGCGGCGTCGATCACGACGGCCGCGTTGAAGTGACGAAAGTGGTGGGTGACGAAAGAGCGGACGGGTCCCATGGCCCGCGCAGCAACACCAAAGCTATCGCCCTGCGTCAAGCACGGCGGGCGGTCAGAACGCGAAATCGACGTTCAGGTTCACCACGCCGACCGCCTGCTTGTACTTGCCGCCGGCGTCGGGGTTCGGCACGGCGCCGCTCGGGTTCGGCTCGGTGAGCGTGTTCTTGCCGTTGGTGTCGCGCGGCAGATAGACCAGCTGGGTGTACGAGAGCGACCCGAACAGGTCCTTCACCAGCTCGTAACGCCCGCCGGCGGTGAACGACAAGGCGTCCCAGTCCGGCAGCGCCGGCTCGAGGGTGCTGTCGGGCACGGCGTTCGACGAGAAACCCGCCCCGCCGTACACCTCGAGCGGCTGGGTCACCCATTTGCTGAAGCCCGCCCGGACGCCGAAGGTGTCCTTCCAGCTGCGCTCTTGGTCGAGCAAGAAGCTGTCTTTGTCGGTGTTCTTCACGATGTGGCGCTCCAGCACGCTCCACCGCGTGTAGTCGCCGAACAGGCGGATTTCCATGTCGTCGGCCGGGCGGTAGCGCCCGCCGAGGCGAATCACGTCGGGCAGCTCGTGCTCCATGCTGGCCGGGACGTCGCCGTCGCTGTACGTGCCGTCGGCGTTCACCAACAGGGTGCGCTGGTTGCCCTCGAGCTTCTTCATCCCCGTCAGGTTGGGCCGCGACTGGTACGACGCGCCGACCCAGAGCTGCTTCGGCATGGCCTCGTACAGGGCACCCACGCCCAGGCTCCAATCGGTGCCGGTGGCGTGCAGATAGGCACGCCCCTCTGCCGATACCTGGTTGTTGCCCGACGGCGTCTTCGCGCGCACCGTGTCGACCGTGGTGAAGATCAAGTTGCCGGACACCCCGACCGAGAGCCGTGCGGGCTTGATGTGGTAGGCGCCCGCCAACGTGACGAAGCTCGAGCGGATGATGCCCTCCATCACGTACCAGCGCTGCACGCCGTCGACGGGCCCGGCGTACTGCGGGTCGTCTTCGAACTTGTCGTTCTTGTCCCAGACGCTCTGCCCGCCGTACGGCACGTAGAACCCTGCCCCGAGCGCCAGATCGCCGATCTTGGTGGTGACCCCCAACATGGGCGAGGCCAACACGTTGAACAGCTTGCCAGTGCCGTCGTTGGCGCCTGGGACCGTGCCGTCGTCGGTGCCGACCAGGTCGTGCTTGTACGTGGTCTTGCGCCAGGCGAGCGACACGTCCGCAAACAGGTGCGTGCCGTCGCTCATGCCGATGCCGGCGGGGTTGTAGAAGATGGCAGTGGCGTTGGTCGTGGTCGGGTGGCCATGCTCGCCACCGAAGCGCGCCACCGAAATGCCGGAGGCCAGGGCCTCGCCCGGTGAAAGCGCGCCACAGCCAAAGACCACCCCGAGAGCCAAGCCCAGCCGTCTCATGGGGCCGGTTCTACACCAGCTTCTCGCCGGTGCGCGACCGGATAAAGGCGCCGCTTGACGCCGCGCGCCCCCACCTCCTATGACCGGGTGGAGGGGCCGCCCTCGGTGGGCGCGGCTCTGCTATCATTTCTCGACCGGCTCGAGCTCATGATGTCTTCCCTTCGCACGTTGATCGCCCTTTCGCTGCCCCTGCTGCTGGTCACTGGTTGCCCGGACGCCGAGGGCGAGTATGAAGCCTTCGTCGACCGTCACGAGCAGATCCACCCGCCGGGTTCCGGTGGCGCCGCGGGCGCCGCGGGCGCCGGCGGCGCCGACGCCGGCGGAGACGCCGCGGTCTGTGAAGCGCCCAAGCCAAAAGAGATCGACGGCGACTATCTGTTCGCGCTGGCGGCGGTGCTCGATACCGCGAAGCCGATCCTGTTCCGGGCCAAGGTCACTACGGAGGACGTCGGCGGCAAGACCGGCATGCGCTGGAAACTGCAGCCGCTCTTGTGGAGCGATCGAAAGACCGAGGTGGGCACGATCATCGACTTGCCCGCCACCACCGAGCCGGCGTTCTTGCTGGGCGCGGATGGCACGTTCGACGCCAAGCTGCCCCCGCTGACGGTCACCGGCGAAGCCAACCCGTTCTCGCACACCGATCTGACCGCGGAAGTGACCTTGAAGGGGAAGTTCTGCGGCGTAGCGGACTTCTTCTGCGGTACCGCCGACGGCGGCGTGACGGTCCCCTTGGAGATCCCCCTCAAGGGCTCGACCTGGACGCTCGAGAAGGTGACCGGCACCACCTACCCCGAGCCGCCCCACATCAACTGCAAGAAGAAAGAAGCGCTGCCCGTCGGCACCTGGCAGTAGGCACGCTAGGGGGGCCGGTCGCGCTGCACGCGGGAGCCGCGCAAGCGCAGCTGCGCCCCTGACCGCGTTCAGCGTAATCAGAATTTTCCGCCCTGGGTCCGCGAAATTCGGCACATCGCCGTACAGATTTCGCGTGTTCGTCGCCCGGCCATGAGTCATTGTTTCCACCGCTTCGGGCGGTCGAGCGAGAGAGGCACTCGCTCGGCAAACAGGCAGGACGGTCAAGATGCGCACATCATGGTGGACGCTCGCGGTCATGCTGACCGCGGTGGGGTGCAGCTCGGCGGGTAGCGGGAACGCCGGCATCGGCGGCGGCGGCTCCGGCGGCGCGGGCGGATCGGTCGGCGGAAGCACCAGCGGCGGCGGCGGCGGCGTCGGCAACGCCGGCGGTCTTGGCGGCGCGGCAGGCGGCGGCGGCATGGCCGGCGCAGGGGCGACC
>JAKLKA010000145.1 GCA_023150915.1 Polyangiaceae bacterium | reverse complement strand
TGCAACAACCTTTACGCCCGCCAGGTCGCCATCTTCTGCCTCCACCGAAGCCGCCCGCGCGACTGGACCTCCTGAAGCCTGCAGCCTGAAGTCTGTAGCCTCGGCTTTCGCCCGAAAGGGCGAAAGCCGAGTCAGAGCGGCTTGGACCCGGCCAGCATCAGCGCGGGCGTGCCGGGCACGCGGCGCACCTCGGTGGCCTCCAGCGACAGCCCGCCCACCAGCGCCCGCGCGTCGTCCAGGTCGATGGCCTGACCGGCGACCCAGGTGCGGAACGCGGCCAACGCCGGCAGCCGCAAGGGCCGCGGCAGCGCCCAGCGGCCGACGAAGTCCTGCGCGTCCTCGAGCCGACAGCCGCGGTCGGCTTCGAAGACCACCAGGCGCCCGCCGGCCCGGAGCACGCGCACGCACTCTCGGAGGCCTTGGGCCTGGTCCGGCCAGTGCTTGATGCTGGCCACGCTGGTCACCACGTCGAAGCTGCCGCTGTGAAACGGCAGATCCAGCGCCGAGCCCTGGACGAACCGCACGGCCAGGCGGCGTGCCTGGGCGCGGGCCGCGGCGCGCGCCACCTGTTCGGCAGACAGGTCGAGGCCGGTGACCTGCGCCCGAGCGCGGCGCGCGGCGATGTCGAGGGCCAGGTGGCCGCCGCCACAGCCCACGTCGAGCACCTGCGCGTCGTCCGCGATCTGCCCGGCCAGCTCGCCCGCAATGCGCTCGCCCATGGCCAGCACCGCGGGCGCAATCACTCGATCGTAGATGAACGACTCGACCGACGAGTACGGCGCGGCGATGTCGGCCAGGACCATGGTCATTCCGGCGGCGCGACCAGGGGCCGCGGCTCGCCCTTTCCGACCACCATGGTCACGATGAAGAACTTCTTCAGCGGGCGGCGTGACTTCGCGTCGGCGCCGATGCCCCAGAGGCCGACCTGCAGCTCCAGCTTGTCCCCGGCGCCCAGCGGCTTGTCGCTGGCCTTGGTCGGCCACCGGCGTTCGAGCCGGGCGAGGGTGCCCGGCGTGACGAAGTCTTCGTCGTCGCCCTCGCGCGTGTCGGTCTGCGCCTCGACCTTGCCGCCCTTGCGGGTGATCTTCGCCGCCAGCGCCAGCGCCCCCGCCTTGGGCTTGGCCAGCGAGTGCATCGCGTCGTCTTCGGCCTCGCCATCCACGTCGAGCGCGACCCCCCAGCCGGCCCCAATCTTGATGGCCTTGGCGCTGGGCTTGAAGCGCACGCCCTCGACCACCACCTCGAGCTTGCCGCCGGTGACCACGTATTTCACCTCGCGCGGGGCCGTGTCGGGCGGCGGAACCGCAGGGGCCTGGGCCGACGGCACGGCGCTGGGGGCCGGGGCAGCGCTGGCGCTGGGCTCGGGCTTTGCGGGCTCGGGCCTCGCCGGCTCGGGCTTTGCGGGCGGCGGCGCAGGCGGCGTGCTGCACGCCGCCAGGGCCACGCACCCGAGCAGACACGGGATCTTCATCGCTTTGCCTCCGACCACTCTCGCTTCACCGCCGCGAGCAGCGCACCATCTTCCAAGAGATCGAGGGTGGTGCGCGCCATGGCCTGGGCGGCCACCCGCATGGTGTCGAAGCCGCGTTCACTGGCGGCGCACTCCAGAAAACGATGCTCGTGGCAGAGCGACTCGCCTTCGTCGCAGATGGCCAGATAGGGGTGAATCGCCGGGACCACCTGGCTCACGTCCCCCATGTCGGTGGAGCCGGCGCCGACCCGGTCGTCGGTCTCGCGCGGTTTGCGCCCCAGCGCTTCCAGCGCCGCGCCGAAGCGCCGCGCCAGGGTCAGGTTGTTGATGATCTCGCGATACCCGGCGCGCACCGAGATCGACACGTCGACCCCCGCGGCCAGGGCTGCGCCGCGCGCGCAGCGCTCGACGATGCTGCGCACACGCTCCAGCTCTTCCGGCGCCCGGGCCCGCACCGAAAACTCGCAGGCGGCATGCTCGGGGATGATGTTCACCGCTTGCCCGCCGTTGGTGACGAAGCCGTGCACCCGCACGCCATCGCGGAAGTGCACCCGCTGCGAGTCGACCAGCCGGAACGTCTCGAGGCACGCGGTGAGCGCGCTCGACCCGTCCCACGGGGCGGCCGAAGCGTGCGACGGCTTGCCCTCGAAGCGCATCTCGAGCCACTTGTTGGCCAGCGCGGGGTGGCACAAGAGGTCGCGGTCGAAGGGGTGGAACATCATCGCGGCGTCCAGGCCTTCGAACACCCCCCGCTCGATCAGCCGGATCTTGCCGCCGCCGCCCTCTTCGCCGGGCGTGCCGATGATCTCCACCGTCCCCCCGAGCGCGGGCCCCAGGCGTGCCAGGGCCACGAACGCCCCGACCGCCGCGCCGGCGATCAAGTTGTGGCCACAGGCGTGGCCGATCTCGGGCAGCGCGTCGTACTCGGCCAAGATGGCGACGCGCGGGCCCTGCCCGCTGCCGGCGCGCGCACGAAACGCGGTGGGGTACCCGCAGAGCTCGCGCTCGACCTGCACCCCGCCCAGCTGCTCGAGCGCCTCGGCGAGCCAGGCCGCCGCGCGGTGCTCTTCCCACCTCAGCTCGGGGTTTTCGTGCAGCCTGCGCGAGAGCGCGACCAACGGCCCCCCGAGGTCGTCGACGGCGCAATCGGTCAGGCGGCGGTCGATGGCCATGCCGGAAAAGAATTAGCACGCGCCGCCGGCGTTTTGTCGCAGGATAGCGCGCGTGCGTGCGGCCCCGGTGCTGATGCTCGGTTCTTTCGCGGTCTGGGCGTGCGAGCGCCCCGACGCGCCGCGGGTGGCGGCGCCCAGCGACGCCGACGAGCCCAGGCCCACCGAAGCAGCGCCGTCCTCGACACCCGCTGCCAACTGGAACGCGCCTCCGGTCAAGCTGGACGTTTCGGCCAAGGCCATGGGCACCGAGGTGCGCGTGATCGCGTTCTCGAACCCGAACGCCGACGAGAAGCAGGCGCGCGCCGCCATCGAAGCCGCCATTGCCGAGATCCGCCGGCTGGAAGAGGTGATGACCACCTGGCGCCCGAGCGAGCTGCAGACGCTCAACGACAGGTCGGGCGAGTGGGTGACGGTCGGCCCCGACTCGATCGACGTGCTCGAGAAGAGCCTCTGGGCCGGAAAGATGTCGAAGGGCACCTTCGACATCACCTTCGCGTCGATGAACGACCTGTGGAAGTTCGGCGACGCCGCCGAGGCGGCACCGAAGCTGCCGAGCCGGGCCGAGATCGACCAGCGTCGCAAGCGGGTCGACTATCGGAAGATCGAGCTCGATCGCGACGGCAAGCGGGCCCGCATCGGCAAGGGGCAGCGCATCGACGTGGGGGGCATCGCCAAGGGCTACGCGGTGGACGCCGCTGCGCGAGTGCTGAGGCGCGAGAAGGTGACGGACTTCTTGGTGCAGGCCGGCGGCGATCTGTTCGGCTCGGGCGCGAAGCCCGACGGCTCACCCTGGGTCAGCGGCATCCGCGACCCACGCGGCTCGGCCACCACCTTCTTCGCCACCATCGAGCTACGAGACCGCGCCTTCTCGACCGCCGGCGACTACGCGCGCTCGTTCGTCAAAGACGGCAAGCGCTACCACCACATCATCGACCCGCGCACCGGTTGGCCCGCCACGGCGTGCCGCAGCGTGACCATCTGGGCTGCCGACGCCTTCACCGCCGACGCGGTGGACGACGCGGTGTTCATCTTGGGTCCCGCTCAGGGGCTGGCGCTGGTCGAGTCGCTGCCCGACGTGGGCGCGGTGATCGTGGACGCCAAGAACCAGATCCACGTGAGCCAGCGCGTGACCGGCAAGGTGAAGATCACCCAACCCCCGACGGACGCACCATGAAACTTCCTGCTCCCCGCACCGTAAGCCCGAAGATGAGGTCGGCTTCGTTCCTTCTCGTGGGTCTTCTGTCGATCGCCTGTTCAGGCTCGAGCGGCTCCGAGCCGGGCGGCAGCGCCGCGGGTTCGGGGGGTTCGCAGGCGAGCGGGGGCACCACCGGCGGCGGCGCCGTGGGCGGAAGCTCGGCGGGCGGTGCGGCCGGCTCGCTGGGCAGCGGCGGCGCGGGCAGCGGCGGGGTGGGCAACGGCGGAAAGGGCGGAAGCGACGGCTGGGGGCCCAGCGCCTGCCCCGCGCCCACCACCACCGTGGGCTACTCGGTGGGCGACACGCTGGGCGATCTGGTGGTGGTCGACTGCGACACGGGCGCGCCGCGCAGCCTGGACGAGGTGTGCGGTGCAGACGCCACGTGGGTCTTCGTTGCGCACTCGCACTGCCCCACGTGCAAGGCAACGGCCACGTTCACGCCTTCGGTCGCCCAGAAGGTCGCCACCCAGAACGTCGCCATTGCGCACATCATGTTCGACGACAACGGCACCAGCTGCCCCACCTGGCGGAAGGGTCACGGGCTCGAGGGGCTGCCCAACGTGAAGGTGTATCAAGACCCCACGGGCGCCGTGTGGTCGAAGCTCAAGACCTCGAACTACACCGCGCCGAGCGTGTTCTTGAACGCGGCGCGGGTGATCACCCATCAAGAGCACGGTCTGTCCGAGTCGGAAGTGCTGAGCCAGATCGCCGGCGCGCTCTCGAAGTGAAGCGCGCGCCCACGGCCAACATTTGCGTCACCCCCCGCGATCTGGCCCGGGCCCGGGCCGCTCCGATACGATCGGCGCAGAGGAGCCAGAAGGATGATCGAGAGAAGAAGGCGGCGTTCGTCGGACCGTGGCCAGGCCCTGTCGTACCAGCTCGAGGCCTGCGTCGAGCGCACCGGGGCCGCGTTCATGGTGCTCGCCGATGACGGCGGGCTGGTCTTGGCCAGCTCGGACTGGGACGCCGCCGAGTGCGAAGAGGCGGCCGCCAAGATGGCGACCCTGGGCCTGTGCGAGAGCTCGGTGGGCGAGGTCTGGCGCGACGATCGGTCGGTGGCCGTGCTGGCGTTTCAGGCCATCGGCCAGCGCCTGATGATCGGCATCGGCGGGCCGAGCGTCGACGGCCTCTTGCCCGAGGTCCAGCGCGCCATCGAAGGCGCTCAGCGCATCTTGACCTGAGGCAGCGGGCGGCCGGGGCGGCACGATCCGCGCAGGGAACCAATCCCGGCTAGGCTTGTCTCGCATCTCATGCGAGCGCCCTGGATTGCCGCGCTGCTCTTCGCCGCCTGCGCAGGGCCCGAGCGCCCGCGAGATCCCGAGATCGGGACGGCCGTCCCGTCGGCTTCGGCCAGCGTCGCCGCGCCCAGCGCCGAGCGCACCCGGTTCGAGCGCCTGTACTACCCGAACGCGCCGGCGCTCGACCGGCGGCTTTCGCAGATCCAGGCGCCCTGATCACGCCTCGTCGGCGAACTCGTCGCTCTCGGGGATCTCGTCCACGCCCTTGCCACCACGCACCGGGATGGCCCGAGCGTGCGCGACCTTCTCCAGCGCCATCGCCAGACCGGCGCGGTCGCCCACCTCGGGCAGCAGCGCGTGGGTCCCGTCCCACAGGTCGAGCACGATGGCGCGCTGCCCGTCCAGGACGATGCGGTCGATCTGCGGCCAGCGGTAGCGGCGCACGCGCGGCCAGCCCAGCGTGAGCACGTCGCGATACTCGATGCCGTCGGGGCGAATGCGCACCCCGCGCATGCTGGCCCGCAAGAGCACCGAGAGCGCCGACGCCGCGATCAGCACGGCGAAGGTTCGCGAGCCGATCAGCCGGCGCGGGTCTTGCTCCACCACCCAGGCGTGCAGGCTCGAGCTGGTGGGGCCGACGTGTGCCGTCACCACCACGCCCACGGCGGCCAGGGCGAGCGCCAGATAGATGGCCGCGGGCAAAAGGACGACCCACGGCGGACCGAACGCGGTCTCCGCCGGGCGGTACGTCATGTCGAACCCAGGAGGACGCGACGGCCGAGCCACTGTCGATGAAACCTAGCTCCCCACCGATTCCTTGGAAAGACGGTGTCCCTTGCCGCCGCCCGGGGGTTTCGCTACGTGGCCTGTCGAGGTCAGCATGAAGTTCTTCATCGACAGCGGCGACATCGGCGAAATCAAAGAAGCGTGGGCCATGGGCGCCATCGATGGCGTGACCACCAATCCCTCGCTGCTTTCGAAGGCGGGGCTGCCCACCCGGAAGGCCATCGAGCAGATCTGCGAGGTGGTCGACGGCCCGATCTCGGCGGAAGTGCTGGCCACCGACACCCAGGGCATCCTGACCGAGGGCCGCGAGCTCAGCAAAATCCACAAGAACATCGTGGTCAAAGTCCCGCTCTTGGTGGACGGCCTGAAGGCTGTGCGGGTGTTCAAGGGCGAGGGCATCAAGACCAACGTCACCCTGTGTTTTTCAGCCACCCAGGCCCTGCTCGCGGCCAAGGCGGGCGCCAGCTACATCTCGCCGTTCGTCGGCCGCCTCGACGACCTGAGCGAAGACGGGATGGAGCTGATCCAGCAGATCGTCACCATCTACGACAACTACGACTTCGACACCGAGGTGCTGGTGGCCAGCGTGCGTCATCCGATTCACGTCGTGCAGGCCGCGTTGATGGGCGCACACGTTGCGACCATTCCGTTCAAGGTGATCACGCAGCTCGCGAAGCACCCCATGACGGACCTGGGGCTGGCCAAGTTCTTGGAAGACGCGAAGAAGATCCCGCGGGGCTGAACGCGTGCCCGCTGACGTTCGACGCAACGCGAAGCGCTCGCCCGCGCTGGCGGCGAGCACCGTGAAGCGCGTGGCCACACAGCTGCTCGCCGAGCTGGGGCTCGCCGACGCCGAGCTCAGCGTGCTGCTCACCGACGACGCGACCATCCACCGGCTGAATCTCGAGTGGCGCAAGCAAGACAAGCCGACCGACGTGCTCGCGTTTCCCATCGACGAGCGCGCCGGTCGCGCCGCCCACGAGCGAAAGACCGGCGGCCGTGACGTGGTGCTCGGCGACGTGGCAATTTCGCTCGACACGGCAGCGCGGCAAGCCCGCTCGCGCAAGCGCGACCTGATGAGCGAGGTGCGTTTTCTACTCGCCCACGGCGTGCTGCACCTGATCGGTTTCGATCACGGCACGCCGCGCGAGAAGAAAGAAATGGTCGCGCTGACGCGTCGCCTGGTGCGCGCCTCGAGCACGAAGGCGCCCCCGGCGCGCCGCGCTCGCAAGGCCACGCGCCGCTCGCCCGCCTGAGTCGGAAGCGGGCCGCCGCGCGGCCCGGTCAGCGCGCCGGAAGGCTGATTTTTCTGCCTCGCGGAGCCCGATCGAGCCGCGAAGCCAAAAAAAAGGCGTTTTTGTGTACGCGCGCATCGAATTTCGCTTGAACGGCGGAAATTCCCTTGTTACCTGTCGCGTGCCTTGTACGGCTCTCGCGATGACCTCATGGGGTTCACGGGGTGGCCTAGAGGGCGGGAGACGGCGAAAAGCTCAGGTTTCATTAGGAGGCGAATATGGCTGGCAAGAGGCTGACGAAGGCTCAGGTGGTTGGTGAGGTCGCGAGCGCGACCGAGTTGGACAAGAAGAGCGTGAACCGCGTGTTCGAGGCGTTGCAGGAGCTCATCCGCAAGCAGCTGTCGGCCCGCGGCCCCGGCGAGTTCGTGGTGCCGGGTCTGGTGAAGCTCCGCGTGGTGAAGAAGCCCGCGACCAAGGAGCGCCAGGGCATCAACCCGTTCACGAAGGAGCCGATCACGATCCCGGCGAAGCCGGCGAGCAAGAAGGTCCGCGCGACCGCCCTCAAGGCGCTCAAGGATCTGGTTCAGTGATCGACACTGCTCGGTAGCCCGCGCAAGCGAGCCCGAGCCCGCGACGTCCCCGGCTCTCGCAAGAGAGTCGGGGACTCGTCGTTTGTACGGGCTACTTCACCACCAGCTTCTGCTCGCTGGTCTTCTGCTGGCCCTGGTGGTCGACCACCACGCGCAGCGTGTACTCGCCGGGCTCGAGCCGGACCGAGGTCGAGATCGTCGAGCTGCACATGCAGCGGCACGGAGTGCCGTACAGCGACTCGCTGACCGTGATGGTGTGGCCCTCGACCTTGGTCTCGATCTTCGACTCGAGGCAGCAGGCGTGCGACAGCTCGTGGGCCACCCGCACGCCACCCGCCACGGGGGTGACGCTGAGCTCGGGTTTGGCCGATTCCGGCTGCATTGCCCGGGAGCGATCGCCCTGCTCGGTGCGGCCGGGGCTGGCCAGGCACCCCGCCACGCTGCTGCGCGCGGCGTTGATCCCCGACGGAAGCTCGCCGGTCGGGGTCGAGGCGGGCGCGCTGCCGGCCGGCGGGACCTCGGCGGTCGGGGTCACCGAGCCGTCGGGCGCAGCGGCCCCCGACTTGGTGCAACCCAGGGCGAAGAGCGCGGCGGCGAGCACGAGGCGAGTCATGCTCGCTGAAATACCACGGGCGGCCGCCCGAGAGGTACGATGGCCAGCGTGGCCGGCCGGACCTTCGCCATCGGCGACATCCACGGCGAGCTGGCGCTTCTGCGAACGCTGATGGCTCGCCTGCCTCGGCTCGATGCCCACGACACGCTGGTGTTCGTGGGCGACTACATCGATCGCGGACCGCACTCGAAGCAGGTCGTCGAGTACGTTCGCTACTTGCCCAAGATGACCCAGGCCAAGGTGGTCGCGCTACGCGGCAACCACGAGGACGCCTGGCTCCGGGTGCGCCGCTACGGCTGGCCCGAGTTCGTCCGCCCGCCCCACCACGGCTGTCTGCCGGCCTACCGCTCGTTCATCAACGCGCCGGTGGCCGTGACCGGCCAAGAGCCCATCGCCGAAGAGCGCGAGGCCTTCGAGAGCGGCCGGTTCATCCCCCGGCGCATCGTCGAGTGGATGGAGAAGCTGCCCTACTGGTACGAAGACGACCACGCCATCTACGTCCACGCGGGCCTGCCGCCCGCCCCCGACGGCGGCTTCTACCACCCGAGCCAGCTCGCCGACCCCCCGGTGCAGCTGCTCTGGCTGCGCGACGAGCACTTCTTCCGCAACTACCGCGGCAAGCGCGTGGTCTTCGGCCACACCTGCACCGAGCTCTTGCCCCCCGAGCTGTCGCGATACTGCCCGACGGACCCGGAGAGCCTCTGGGGCTACGACCACGTGGTGGGCATCGACACGGGCTGTGGCCGCGGCGGGTTCCTCACCTGCCTCGAGCTGCCGTCGCTCACGGTCTACGACTCGCGTTGACCCGCCGGCGCCACCACGCCCCCCCCATGGCCACCGTGAAGGCGAGCCACAGCGGGGCGTCCCCGAAGCGCACGTAGGGCGTCGGGCCCCGGGTCGCAAGCGCCGGTGTCACGAGCATCACGCCTTCGGCGACGGCCGGGCCGCGCACCCGCACCGAGCCGCTGGCGTCGATCCAGGCGGGCACCCCCAGGTTCACGGCGCGCACCAGATCGAGTCGCGTCTCGATGGCCCGAAGCGCCGACAGTCGAAGATGCAGCTCGGGCTCGGCGGTGGGTCCGAACCAGGCATCGTTGGTGACGTTGACCAGCAAGTTCGGGCCCACCTGGGCGACCTTGCGGCCGATGGCCGGCAGCGTGTCTTCGTAACAGTTGAGCACGCCGATGCGCGCCGGGCCGGCGGTGAGGATCGACACGTCCTTCCCGGGGATCAGCCCCCCGGCCCGCGAGAACAGCTTTCGCAAGAACGGCAGGTGCTCGCCGAACGGCACGGTCTCGCCGAACCACAAGAGCTCCATCTTGGCTTGCGGCAGCTGGACCAGCCCTTCGGGGCTGACGACGGTCGTGGCGTTGTGGCCCGCGTCTGCGTCCAGAGCGCTGGTGATCAGGCCGAACAGCACCGGGCCGCGCACCGAATCACCCACGATGGCCCGTCGCCCGCGCGGCATGCGGCCCGCCGCGTGCGGTATCACGAACGGGTAGGCCGCCTCGGGCCACAGCGTCAGCTCGGCCCCCCCGCGCTCGGCATCGACGGTCAGCCGCCGCAAGCGCGCGAGGATCTGCTCACGGGCACCCGACTGCCAGCGCAGCCGGGCCTCGACCGCAGCCTGCACCACGCCCAGCTTCATGGTCGGCAGCCCGGCGTGCTGGGCGCGCACCTGACGCATGCGCACCGCGCCGTGCACCGCCATCAGGCACAGCACCCCGACGCCGATCGCGGGTGCCAGCCACGGGCGCCGCACCGCGGGCGCCGCGCGGGCCACGAAGCGCACCGCCGGGGTCGCGAGCAGCGCCGCCGCGACGGCAATCAGCACCGACACGCCCTTTTCGCCGATCAGCTCTGCCAGCTGCACCAGCACGGGCCAGGGCGAGATCAGACCCGCCGGCGTCCACGCGATGACGAACACCAGGCTGATGGCCACCAGGGTGCCCAGGCCGAAGCCCAGGCGCGGCTCGAGGCCGGTGCGTCGCTCGAGCCAGCGAGCCAGCCCGATGCCCAAGGCCCAGGTGCCCGCCTGGATGATGCACAGAAGCACCAGCGCGACCACGCCCAGGGAAAGCCCCAGGTCGGTGAAGCGCACGATCACGCCGGGTACGAAGCGCATCCCCACCAGGCCGGCGCTGGTGGACCAGATGGCCGCCATCAGCACCGCGGCGCGCACCCGAACCACCGCCTGGGTGGCGACGAAAAGCAGCCCCAGCCCGACCAGCACGGCCGGGTAGAGGTCGGTCGGTGGCGACGAGAGCGCGAAGATCACCCCGCCGAGCGCGGCCGTCAGCGGCGCGCGCCAGTTCCGCGGCGGCCTGTCAGAGCTCACGAGCCGCCAACACTCACCAGTAGAACGTGATTCCGCCGCGCATCAGGCCACCGCCCGAGCTGTTGGTGGTGCGACCCGTCTCGGGGTCGGTGAACTCGGGGTGAAGGCGAGCGTCGTCGTCGGTGCGGCCCCGGACGAACCCGATCAGATCCACGTTCAACGAGATGCGACGGGTGACGCGGAACTCGAGGCCGGCGCCCAGCTGCCCGCCGAAATAAGAGTAGTGGTCCTGGTACTGGTCGATGGGCTCGCCGTATTGATCGCGCGGCGTGACGGTGGCACCGCTGAACCCGAACCCGCCCAGCATGTAGAACTGCACGGCGTCGCGCGGGTTGACGAACACCATGGCGTTCAAGAGCAGCGCCGTCTCGCGCCGATCGTTGCCTTGCCAGTCGACGCCCCCCAGAAAGTCGAGCCCGGCCTCGAACGCGAAGTGTGGGATGGGGCGGTAGCGAAAACCGAACCCGAGGCCAGCCATGCCCGAATCGTCGTGGCGATTCTCGCTGCCGCCCATCAGCGCGCCTTGCAGATGAAGGTTGAGGCCCCACTTGCGAGTCCAGCGTCGCTTCTTCTTCGGCGGCGGCGGCGGCTGATACGGCGCCGGCTCGTACACCATCATCGGCGGAATGCGCCGACCGCCGGGCTCGGGCGCCTGCGCCGGGTCGTCTTCCGGCGTGGCGGGCGGCGGGTCGGTCGGCTCGCAGAACCAGCCGCCCGGCGGGCAGCCCGGCTGTTCTTGGGCCAGCGCCAGGGCGGGCGTGAGAAGGAAGGCGCCAGTCAGCGCGAGAGCGGCTCGGGTGCGCATGAAAGCTCGGGAGCAGAGGGTAGCAACCCCGGTGCCAGTTGCCAGACCCTCGGATCGGCGAGGTTTGCGCCGAAACGTGGAGAGCCGTTTACACCGGCGTTGCACGCTGAATACTGCCTGCCGTGGCAGTGGTCACCCTCAAGCCAGGGCACGTTCAACCAGTCTGGGCCGGGCACCCGTGGGTCTATGGCCAGGCGGTGGCGCGGGTGGCCGGCGCCGCCATGGCCGGCGACGAGGTCGAGGTGGTGGACGCGCAGGGCAACGTGCTCGGGCGCGGGCTCTATTCGCCGAGCTCGGCCATCCCGGTGCGAATGTACACGCGCGACCGCGCCACGCGCATCGACGGCGCGCTGTTCGAGCAGCGCATCGACGCCGCCATGGCGCGGCGCAGCGCGCTGGGGTTGCCCTCGCCCGACACCGACGCTTATCGCGTGGTCCACGCCGAAGGGGACGACCTGCCGGGCTTGATCGTCGATCGCTATGCCGACGTGTTGGTGGTCCAGACCGCGACCATCGGGATCAAACGGCGCGAGCAGCTGCTCCTCGACGCGTTGATCGCGAAGCTTCACCCCCGAGCCGTGGTCGACCGCACCTCGGAGCGTGCGGCCACGCTCGAAGGCTTCGCGCCGGGCCGCGGCGTGGTGTGGGGCGACGCTTCGGTGAGCGAGCTGTCGTTCGTCGAACGGGGGCTGCGTTTCATCATCCCCTTCGAGCTCGGACAGAAGACCGGCTTCTACGTCGACCAACGCCCGCTGCGCGAACGGGTCGAGGCGCTCGCGCGAGGCAAGCGCGTGCTCGACACGTTCACCTACGTGGGGGCCATCGCCATGGCCGCCGCGCGCGGCGGCGCTGCCAGCGTGCACGCGGTCGACGCCAGCGCGCTGGCCCTCGAGGTGGCCGCCGAGTGTGCCCGCGCCAACGATCTTGCCGGGCGCATCGAGCTCGAGTGCGCCGACGCGCACGACGTTCTTTCCACGGCCGGGCGGAAGGGCGGGTACGACCTGGTGATCTGCGACCCGCCCAAGCTGGCCCCGACGCGCGCCGCGAAGAAGCGCGCGCTCTCGTCCATGCGGCGGCTGGCCGCCGCCGGCGCCCGGGCCACCCGCCCCGGCGGCCTCTTGGTGCTCTGCTCGTGCTCGGCCGCCATCGGCCTGGACGAGCTGACCCGCGCCGCGGCGCTGGGGGCCCGCGACGTGGGCCTCCGCCCCACGGTGCTCGAGCGCTGGTTCCAGGGCGCCGATCACCCGGTGCCCGCGGCGTTTCCCGAGGGCCTCTACCTGAGCTCGCTGATCGTCGAAGTGCAGCCGCTGTGAGGTCGCCGGCGCAAAGATCCGCCCCCAGCGGTATCCCTTGCCAGCGCGCACCTACATCTGTACACACTGTACTCCCATGTCGGACCTCATCAAGCTGGGCCTGGTTTCCTGCTCCCTGGCGCTCGCCGCGGCGGCTGGCTGCGCCGCCGACTCGGACCCGGCGGGCCCCGGCAACGACGACGAGGTCTTCGAGTACGTGCCCGACGGGAAGGCGGACGACTATCGCAGCACCACCGGCCTCGAGTACTCGCTGACCGCGAAGGACTCGGTCACGCTGACCGACGCCGACCTGGCGCTGACGGGCGACGAGCGCCTGCGCCGGGCCGAAGAGCTGATCGGTCTGCGCTTCAAGGCGCTGTCGTTCTTCGTGTTCGCCTACCTGGCCGACAAGGAGCACGAAGATCCGAACTATGGCTATGGCGGCTTCCGTACCACCGTTCGCCAGAAGACCTTCGAGAAGCAGACCGTGGTCGAGCGCACCGATCAGCCCGGCACCTTCGACTACGTGTTCGAGGCCGAGGTGGGTGGGCCGAAGAACCTGCTGTCGGTCTTGCCGCTGACCGGTGGCAAGACCTTCGATCTGAAGTTGCCGAAGCTGACCACGGCCGAGCTCGAGTCGCAGAGCTACTCGACGACCTACAAGGGCTTCGACCCCGCGAAGCAACCCGCCGAGTCGCTCCAGACCTTGGCGGTGGACATCGCCAAGAAGCCCATCGAGCCGGACGCCTACCCGGAATACTCGAAGTGGTTCGAGGACGGCGTGCTCGACATCGCCATCCACATCGGCGGCGACTACAACGAGCAGCGTTACGACCTGCAGACCGCGAAAGACGTGTTCGCGCGGCTCGGGTCGGAGCTGAAGCTCACGGCGCCGGTGGCCACCTTCGAAGAGCTGAAGAGCACCAGCGGGCCCTTCAAGGCCACGCTGGACGCCAACGGCAAGCCGGTCGAGATCCAGGTCTTTCTCTATCACCCCGACATGGCCAAGGAAGAGGGCGTCGGCTACGAGGGCCTGATCACGCAGTACAAGGCCAGCGCCAAGACCCGCGACATCGTGATCTACGACGGGCACGCGGGCTACGACACCAGCTATTCCGGCATCGTGGTGCACTACAACCCGCGTGTGGCACTGAAGGCGGACGACTTCGCCGGCCTCGAGCTGCCCGCCAAGCACCAGCTGTTCTTCTTCAACGGCTGCAAGACGTACACCTCGTACGCCGACGCGATGTACGCGAACCCCGCGAAGAGCACCAAGAACCTCGAGGTGATCACCACCGTGAACTTCTCGTGGCTCTCCGAGATGACGCGCGTCACCAGCGATCTGGTGGGGCACGTGACGCGGCGCTCGCAGAACACCCACGCGCCGATGAGCTATGACCGCATCTTGGCGGCGCTCAACGCGGGGCGCAGCTGGGACGTGATCTATGGCGTGCACGGCCTGAGCGACAACCCGCGCCTTTCGCCCTATGCCGACCCGAGCACGCTGTGCCAGCCGTGCACCGCGAACAGCCAGTGCCCCGGCGTCGACAACCTGTGCGTGAAGCTCGGGGGCACCACGCGCGTCTGCGCCGCCGCCTGCACCGACGACTCGGGTTGCCCCAGCGGCTACCAATGTCGCAGCGTGGCGGCCCAGGGCAGCGGCGTGATCAGCAACAAGCAGTGCGTCGCAAAGAACGCGGTCTGCCAGTAGGCGCGCACACCTGCACCCACATCCGCGTGCTGGACGGCCAGCCCACGCTTTGCAAGGATCGTCGAACCATGTCTTCTGGAACTTCTCGCGGGTCGAACGCGCTCAGGCCGCTCTTGCTCGGGCTGATCGCCGCGCTCGTCGCGCTTTCGGGGTGCAGCGACTCGTCGTCGCCCGAGTCGAGCAACGCCTGGGACGACTACGGCATCCCGGGCCCGTTCGAGCTCGAAGGCCCGACCGGTAAGGCCGACAACGCGGGCATTCCGAGCATTGGCACCCAGTTCGACAACTCCGAGACGCAGGTCTGGGCGGTGACCAACCAGTGGGAAGACCGGACCACGCCGAGCGCCAAGAAGGCGGGCATCGCGTGGGGCGAGAACAGCGGATTGAACTGGGACGAGAAGTACGTGGCCTGGGTCAAGTCGATGAAGAAGATCCCGGCAAAGACCTACGGTGACAGCTTCGAGCTGACCACGCCGTGGGGCAAGGTGCTGCCGGCGCCCAGCCTGGAGTGCGCCGAGGTCGCCATCTTCACCCGGTTCACGTTTGCTTCTTGGTACGGCTTGCCGTTCTACATGACCTCGACCGATGGCGAGGGCACGCGGGTCTACTTCGGACACTTTGGCGCACGCACCGCCACCGGCCGCTACAAGAACACGCCGCTCTACAAGACGCAGTACAAGGACTACTCGAATCTGTCGCCCGCCGAATACGGCGCGAACTGGCCGAAGGACGAGAAGCTGCGCGCGAAGATCCTCCACGGCGGTGGCGACACCTCGGACGTGCTCGTGCCGGGCGGCACGAGCGGGCTGTACTTCGACGAGATCTTCTTGAACAAGCGCGTGGCCCACTGGGGCCTGCTCTTGCTCGACTATTTCGGCTCGGCGAACCTGGCGAACTCGCGCAACACTTACAACGTGAAGGGCGAGGCGCTCCGCACCGGCGACGTGCTGGTCGAGCGGTGGCAGGCGAACGGCATTGGTCACACGCTGCTGGTCAAGCAGGTGACCGAGCTGGAAGGCGGCAAGAAGGACGCCCAGCTGGCCTCGGGGTCGATGCCCCGCCGGCAGCCGAAGTGGGAGGGCGCCATCGCGTCGAAGCAATACTTCACCAACGAGTACACCGGCGGCGAGGGTTACGTGCAGTTCGGCGGCGGCTTGAAGCGCTGGCGCGTGGCCAAGAACTGGAACGGCAAGTGGACCAACTCGTGGATGAAGGCCGACGAGGCCTCGTGGATCAACGACACCGACACCGCCAAGCTGAAGGCCCGGCCCGCGCAGTTCGAGACCCTGCTGGGCGAGGTTCCGCCCGAGCAGATGCGTGATGCTTACCTGGCGATCATCGCCGACGCCCGCACCCACCTCTCGAACTATCCCGCGTCGTGCTCGGCGCGCGAGAAGCGCGAGAACGCCTTCCGCTCGTTGTATCAGCTGAACGAAGACAAGTTCGGGATGACCCCCGCACAGACCGACGCGAAGTACCGCAAGCTCGAGGACTACGTGTTCGCCGAGCTGGTCTAC
This sequence comes from Polyangiaceae bacterium, assembly GCA_023150915.1. Lineage (GTDB taxonomy): Bacteria > Myxococcota_A > Polyangia > Polyangiales > Polyangiaceae > JADJKB01. The sequence continues at coordinate 1,349 of JAKLKA010000145.1, read as the reverse complement.
GACAAGAGCAAGACCTGCTGCTGGAACAGCACGACCAGCGACATGTACGCGATCATCATGGACTACGAGAAGAGCCTGCAGGAAAGCGCCTGCACCGCTCCGGTGGTCTTCAAGTCGTCGGCGGGCGGCAAGTATCAGGCGTTTGCGGACTACGCCAAGGCCACCGGGCGCGAGGCGAAGTGGAAGGCGTGGACCGAGGACGAGCCCTGCGCCGGGAAGAACGTCGACGCCGACACCGAGAGCGAGCACAAGTGGATTCCGTACTGCGAGGCAACCGGCGGCGGCGGCACCGGCGGCACCGGCGGCACCGGCGGCGCGGCCGGCGCGGGCGGTACCAGCGGGTCCGGCGGGTCCGGCGGGTCCGGCGGGTCCAGCGGGTCCAGCGGCGGGGGCACCGGCGGCTCGGCGGGCACCGGCACCGGAAGCTGCCAGGGCCACTGCGGCAGCTCGAGCCCGGTCCCAGGCTCGAACCCCCAGTGCTACTGCGACGGCTACTGCACGCAGAACAACGACTGCTGCGGCGACAAGACGCAGGTCTGCGGAAGCTAGGCGCTCCCGCGGATCTGCTTCACGGCCGCGGTGACCTCTTTGCCGGTGACGACGGCGCCGGTCGACTTCAGGTGCTTCATCGCGACCCCGGTGGCCTGCCCGTCGTTGCCCGCTGCGCGGACCGCGTCGGCGACGGCGGCAAGCGCTGCCACGATCTCGTCCACGCCCAGGGCCTTGGGCAAGAGCGACTCGAGCACCGTGATCTCCTCGGCGAGCTGTGCCTTCTGCTCGACGCTCTCGGACACGCCCAGCGTCTCTTGATTGTTCTTCACCAGCTTGCGCACCACGGCAGCGACTTCATCGTCGCTCAGGGCCTGGTTCGCGCGGGCCTCTTGGGTCTGGATCTCGCCGAGCGCGACGCGCAAGATCTCTTTCTCGAGCGTCCGACCGGCCTTCATTGCCTGGAGCATGCGCTTCTTGATTTCTTCGCTGAGCACGGGGCCCTCCGGCGCGGACCATAGCCGAAGCGGCCGCGCGCTGGACGATCCCCGCCGTCTCGGGCACATTGTCAGGGGTAGATGAGGCGTCCAGCCGCAGCCTTGCTCGCATTCGGCCTGCTCGCGGCGTGCGCGTCGGCCGAGAGCCTCGAGCCGTCGGAGGGCGGCGCGGGCGACCCGTGCTACCCGAACGGAACGTGCAACGCGGCCCTGGTCTGCGTCGGCAACCAGTGCGTCGCCCCCGATGGGGGCGCCACCGCGGGCGGCGGCACCGGCGGCGGGGCGGGCGGCGCATCTGGCGGCGCGACCACTGGCGGCGGCGGCAGCGGCGGCGCTGCGACCGGCGGCGCAACCAGTGGCGGC
>JAKLKA010000144.1 GCA_023150915.1 Polyangiaceae bacterium | reverse complement strand
TCCACCCACCCGCCGGGGGGGTCCACCCGGGGGGCGGTTGCCAGCCGGGTGGGGGCTGGAAGCCCGGCGGAAACGGGGACGGCGCCGCGCTCGGTTGGGCCGCGGGCGGCGGGGCGGCCGGCGGTGGGCCTGCCTGGGGCTGGCCGGGGGGCGGGGCAGGCTGCGCGGCGGGAGGCGGCGCGCCGGGAGGGGGCGGGCCGGGCGGCGGCTGCTGACTCCGCGGGGGCCCGCTCTCCACGAAGCAGCCCGCGCCGCTCATCGCGCCCGTGAGCACGGCCAATGCCAAGAACTTCTCGCGATCGATCTTCATGTCCCGTCCTGCCTTTCGAAAACCTCGCGGCAAGCAGCCCGAGCCACCTCCGCGTCATCGAAGGGGAAGCTCTTGTCGCCGACCCACTGGGTCGTTTCGTGGCCTTTTCCAGCGATGACGACGATATCACCGCGCCCCTTTTGGGCAATCCCGATACCGCGCGCGATGGCCAACCGTCGATCGAGCTCCGCTGAGAGAACCTTACGGTCTTGCCCCCGGGCTTCTTCCTCGGCCCCGCGCAGCACGGCCCGGGCAATCTCGGCGGGATCTTCTTCCCGCGGGTTGTCGGTGGTCACGACCACGTGGTCGCACCACTCGGCGGCGACCTTTCCCATCTCGGCGCGCTTTCCCGGATCGCTTCCACCCCCGCAGCCGAACACGCAGACCACGTTGCCGCCGCCCGCGAGCATCCGGGCAAGCTCCAGCGTCCGCGCCATCGCATCCGGAGTGTGCGCGTAGTCGACCACCACCAGCGGGTCGCCGAAGACCCGCTCGAAGCGCCCGCGCACCCCGGTGAATGCCTCGAGCCCGCGCCGGATGCTCGATGCCGAGTACCCCAGGGCGTGAGCGGCGAGCGCTGCCGCGAGGGCGTTGTCGACGTTGTGCTCGCCGACCACCGAGAGCACCAGCTCGCCCCCCAGCGCTTCTGCGAGCACGCCCGGCTCGAGCCGGGCCCGGGTTCCCGCCCGATCGACCTCCACCCGTGCGGCGGAAAGCGCAAGGGGCATCTGCGCGCACTCGGGCGCCACGCGGCGTCTGGATCCGGCATAGGCCAGCCGCGAGACCGACTGCGGGGTGACTTCATCCAGCAACGCACTGGCCGGATCGCAGGCGTTGAGCACCGCGCAACCGTCGGCCGGCAGCAGCATGAACAGCTGCGCCTTCGCCGCCAGGTAGTGTTCCGGGTCCCCGTGATAGTCGAGGTGGTCCCGACTCAGGTTGGTGAACACCGCCACCTTGGCCGGCCAGCGCTGCGCAAAGCCCTCGGCCAGCGCGCGCGAGGTGGTCTCGAGCGCCAGGGTCCGAATGCCGGCCTTGGCCCCGAGCTCGACGGCGTTCGCGAAGGCCTCGAGGGTGGGGCCCTCGGCGACGGCCGTGCCGTTCACCCAGGCGCCCAGCGTGGTGACGCGCGCCGTGGCCTCGCCGGCGGCCGCGACGATCGCCTCGATCATGCTGGTGGTGGTGGTCTTGCCGTTGGTCCCCGTCACGGCCGCCGTCGCAAAGGCAGCGTGCAGCGCGAAATCGACGGTCGTCATTCGAAGCTCGGGGCCTTGCGTCCTTCGGCGGCTTTGATGGCGTTGGACAGGTCGTCGCCGGTCCGCAGACACGGATAGCAGTCGCCCAGGCTCAGAAAGCCGCAACCGCTCTTGGCACTGAAGCTGCGTAGCTTGCCGAGCGCTCGGGTGTCGCCGAATTGCTTGGCTCGAGGCAACAGCGCTTTGGCATTCGGACAGGTCTTGGCCTTCGCGAGATCGAGCGTGACCAAGAGGGCCTGGCTCGCCTTGGCGCGAATCGCGTTGCCCTCGACCACCCCTTTGGCAATGCGTGCCACGTCCTGGGCGTCTTTCGCGCTGCGCGTCTGCGCCCAGACGTCGAACACCAAATCGGCACCGCGCGAGCCGAGGTGCGCGAGCGCCAGCTCGAGGGCGTCGCTCGCCGTGGCCGAGCTCAGCGCTGCGCGCCGAACGTCTGCCTGCAAGCTTCGCTCTTTTGCCAATCCGGGGTCGAGCGCCAGGGCCTTCTTGTAAGCGTCGAGGCTGGGCTTGGTGTGGCCGATGACCGAGAAGCCCCGGCCGAGAGCGCGCCACTCGGCCGCCGAGCGCTGCGCGTCGGGTCGGGCCTGAAGCTTGTTCAGCGCGTCGCGATCGCCCTCGGCGGCGCGCTTGACGAGCGCGTCGCTGTCGTCCTGAACGGGCGGCGCCGAGGCGGCAGCACGGGCAGCCGAACCGGCCGGGCTCGGCTTGCCTGCGGACACGCCCGTGGCCACCAACGCGCCGAACGCCACGACGAAGAGCAGCCCCACGAAGAGCAAGCCGGCAGCGGCCACGGCCCAGACCGGCACCTTCTGCCCGCCCACGTTCACGGCTTGCTTCAGCGCGGGTGCTTTGGCGAAGAGCGGGCCGAGCAGCTGACTGATGGGGCTCGGCTTCTTGATGCCGCCGCCGGCCTTCGCGGCCTCGAGCCGCGCCAGATCTTCACCGCTCAGGCTCAGCACGGTCTCGCCAAACGCGACCTCGCCCACCGACGGGGTCGCGGTGCTGACGGCGCTGCCGTCCGGTGACGGTGTGACCGGGACCATGGCCGACAGCGGTGACGAGCCCATGGCCACGGACGAGAAGGCCTCGATGCGCGCCATCACGTCGTGGGCGCTCTGCGGTCGGTCGTCCGGGTTCTTGGACAGCATCTGCATGACCAGCGCCGCCACGTTGGCGTCCACGCTGGGCGGCAGCGCGGGGGGATCCGCGGTCATCTGCCGGGTGAGCACCACCACCAGATCGTCGTCGGAGAACGGCGTCTGGCCGGCGAGCATCTCGTACAAGATCACGCCCAGCGTGTAGAGGTCGGCGCGAGCGTCGACCGGCGTGCCGGCCGCCTGCTCGGGCGCCATGTATTCGGGGGTTCCAAAAACGCTTCCCATCTGGGTCAGCGGGCTCTGGGCGCCGCCCAGCTCGATCTTCGCGATTCCGAAGTCGAGCACCTTGACGAACAGCGGGTCGCCCTCGCGCTCGATCAGCATCACGTTGTCGGGCTTCAGGTCGCGGTGGACGATGCCGGCGGCGTGGGCGGCCGAAAGCGCGTCGGCGATCTGTGAAGCCACGTGCAGCGCCCGTTCGGTCGAGAGCGGGCCCCCGTCGTCGAGCAACTGCCGCAGGCTCTTGCCCTCGACGTATTCGAGGACCAGGTAGAACGAGCCGTCCTCGAGTCGGCCGAAGTCGGTGGCCGACGCAACGTGTGCGTGTTCGATCCGCCCGGCGGCGACTGCTTCGCGTTCGAAGCGGGCGACCACCTCTTGCAGGTAGGTCATCTCGCGGTGCAGCACCTTGACCGCGACCGCCTTGCGCATGTGCACGTGCTCGGCCAGGAACACCGCGCCCATGCCGCCTTGGCCGAGGAGCCTGTCGATCCGGTAGCGCCCCGCGAGCAGCTGGCCGACCAGCGACGGGCGGTCCTCTGCCTCGGAGTCGGCAGCGGCTCCACCTTTCACGACGCTCGGCTCGGGCGCAGCACCGGCTGCTGCCGCGCGCTCACGCTGAGTGTCGTCCAAACGGGTCCTCCAAAAGCGGCCTCACGAAGTCCCGGTCATTGTGGCGAGCCCGAGGCCCCGCGTCGAGCAGCGACTATCGCCGGCCCGCAGGCAGCAATTTCGCGTCGTTACCCGGGCCGCTCCGGACCCCGCGGTGCAGGACGATCCGCCCGCCGGCCTCGCGACCGTGCGAGTAGGCCTCCGAGCGCTGTCCACACGAATAGCGCGTCCGTCGAACCCGAGGATGGCGCTGCCGGAAGAACGCTTCGAGATCACCGTCCCCGACCCACACCAGGCCTTCTTCTCGGTGCTTCTGCTTCTGACTCGCGAGCTTGTCGCGGAAACCGGCCATCACCCCCGAGATGTAGGTGCGGCGTTCGGCGTTGGCCGACAGCCGTTGGCGCTTTCGGTAGTCGCGCCACATGCGGTCGGCCGTTTCGAGCAAGAAGGCGTGAACGTATTCCGCGAGCTCCAGGTTCTCGAGCGTGCCGCTGACCTCGAGCACGCTGCCGCGCTTGCCCTCGAGCGGGCGCCAGACGGGGACCCAGATCACCTCGACGAAGAAGTGATCGCCGATGATCGCCGCGAGGATGCGCTCGTGTTCGGCGACGCGCCCGGTAGGCCTGCCCAGGTGCCGATGCGAGTACACGATGCCACCACGGCGGGTGACCGTCTCGATGTTGTGCTTCAGCATCAGGCGCTGGGCTGCTGCCATGGCGGCCTGAGCTTCGTGCTCGTTGGGGCTCTCGGCCAAGGCGAGCAGCTTCGCCACGCGCTCGAGGAGCCGAGTGTCGGCGCCGCGCGCCGGGCCCCCGCTGGGCAGCCCCGAAGCGCGGTCGTCGATCCCGCGCTCGCGGCAGACCTCGCGAAACGCCGGGCCGTGCGCCGGCTCGCTCGACAGCCCGAGCACCTCGTCCACCCACTGATGGGCCATCTCGTGCTTCAGCACTTCGATCACCACCCCCCAGCCGTGGTGCACCATCAGGTCGCGTGAGAGCCAAAGCGTGCGTTCTGCCGACGACCACCGCCCGAGCTGCCCCAGGCCGTCCAAGAAGGCCAGGACCGGCCGGCGCAGCCGCCGACGGAAGAACGTGGCGTTGAGGTCCTCCCACGCGTCGCGCGCAGCGCGCAGCGCCATGCGCTCGAGCTCGGTGGACATCTTGGGCAACTCGCTCGGCGTGCTCACCCTCGCGCTTTTGTCACGAGCCTGTCAGTTCTTCAACGCGCACTTCACCGTCGCCTTGAATTCCGACGCAGGCGACCCGCGGAAGGTCACCAGCTCGCGGCTCTCGCTGGGGGGCACCGTCACGGCCAGCTTCTCGGGCGCCACGTCGGTGCTCACTTCGCAGGCGGCAGCCCGCGTGCAGCCGTTCTCGATGCCGACCACGTGGTTGTAGCCCGCTCCGGAGAAGATCGCCTGCGTCTGCACCTTCACGCACGGGGGAACGGCCGGCGGCGGGGCGCCCGCATCCGCGCCGGCCGCGGGGGCCGCCACCGCCAGCACGAATCCGAAGAAGCTCCGCCAGTTCCGCATCCGCCGGAAGATGCGCCCCGGGGGCCCGTCCGGCAAGTTCCTGAACCCTGGTATGCTCCCCGGTCTCGCCATGAAGAAAATCGCCTTTGGCTTGGGTGCGCTCGCTTGGCTGCTGGTCGCTTCGTGCAGCTCCGAATCGACCAACGTGACGGGGGACGGCGGCACCGGCGGCACCGGCGGCGCGGCCACCGGCGGCGCGGGGGGGACCATGGGCGGTGCGGGCGGCACCGGCGGCGACGCCTCGACTTCGACCTGCGCGGACGGCAAGAAGAATGGCGACGAGACCGACCAGGACTGCGGCGGGGCGTGCGGGCCGTGTGACAACGGCAAGGGGTGCGAGACCGGCGCGGACTGCAGCAGCAAGGTGTGCGACAAGGCCCAGCTGACCTGCAGCCCGCCGGACTGCACCGATGGGCAGACCAACGGTCAAGAGACGGCGCAAGACTGCGGCGGGGGGGCGTGCCCGAAGTGCGCCGACGGCAAGGCCTGCAGCCAGGGCTCGGACTGCTCGAGCGCGGTGTGCAGCGCCAGCGTGTGCCAAGCGCCCACCTGCAACGATGCGGCGAAGAACGGCGACGAGACCGGCGTCGACTGCGGCGGAGGCTGCGTCGCTTCCCAGAGCAAGACCTGCAAAGACGGCGAGCCTTGCGGGTTGGATGGCGACTGCACGAGCGGGATCTGCATCGGCACGCCCAAGACCTGCGCCGCGCCCACCTGCACCGACACAATCAAGAACGGCACCGAGACCGATCTGAACTGCGGCGGTGGGGCTTGCCCGAAGTGCGACGACGGCAAGGCGTGCACCGTGGCCGCCGATTGCGTCAGCAGCGTGTGCACCTCCAGCAAGTGCCAGGCTCCGAAGTGCGACGACAAGACCAAGAACGGCACCGAAACCGACGAAGACTGTGGGTCGAGCTGCCCCAAGTGCGCCGACACCAAAGGCTGCGCGGCCGCAACGGATTGCGTCAGCGGCGTCTGCAGCGGAAACAAGTGCCAGGCGCCCACTTGCGGCGACAGCGTGCAGAACGGCGGCGAAACCGGCGTCGATTGCGGCGGCAGCTGCAAGGGCTGCGCCGTCGGCGGGGCGTGCGCGGTCGATGCCGACTGCTCGAGCGGGCTGTGCGCCGCGCAGAAGTGCGAACGCTGGGCGAAGAGCTTTGCGACCGCCAACTGGGAGACCGCCGTCGGGTTCGCCATCGGCAAGAGCGGGCGGACTGCCATCTCGGGTTATCACGCGGGCCCCGATCTGGACTTCGGGACCGGCAAGCTGGACGCGGGCACCGACTACAACGCTTTCGTGGCCGTGCATGACTCGGCGGGGGCGCCGGTGTGGGCGCGGACCATCGGCGCGTCGGGGAAGTTCGAGGCCGCGACCGCCGTGGCCATGGACGGCGCCGACGCCGTCTACGCCTTGATCGCGTACTCGGGCGACCTGGATCTGGGCACCGCGGCTTGCCCAAAGCTGATCGGCAGCGGCCAACCCTACGGCCTGGCGGTGGTGAAGCTCGCCGCCGCCGACGGCGCTTGCTTGGCGCAAACCTCGCTCCTGACCGTCAACGCGACGTGGGTGAACCTGGACTCCTGGAAGCCCGGGAGCATCGCGGTGAACGCGGCGGGGGTCGTGGCGGTGACCGGTGCCGTCGTCACCACCAGCCCAGACACCGACGTCTTCGTGGCTCGCATCGACGGCGCGAACGTCTGGCAGAAAACGTTCGCGAGCCCGGCCACCAACGACGCCGGGCTCGCAGTCGGGCTGAACGCAGCGGGTGACGTGTTCGTCACCGGCTACTTCCGCGACAGCATCGACATCACCAGCCCGGCGCTGACCGCGGCGGGCGGACACGACTACTTCGTGGCGCGGCTGGCAGCCGCGAACGGCGCCACCGTCTGGGCGAAGCGCTGGGGGTGCACCAATCCCGCTCAGGGCTATGGCCCGGACCGCGGCGTGGCACTCGTGGTCACCCCGAGCGATGACGTCCTGGTGGGCGGTGCGGTCATTCCGGGCGGTTGCGACTTTGGCAACGGCGCACCGCTGGCCGGGGCAGGCTCGTCGGACGCATTCGTCGCCAAGTACAAGGGCGCGGACGGCAGCTATCTGTGGCACACCTTCGCCGGTAGCGTGGGGGTGGACGCGGTCAACGCCTTGGCGCTGGACGCCGCCGGTAACGTGGTGGTCGGCGGCTACACGGACGGGACCGCGCTGAGCTTTGGCGAGCCCCTGGGGAGCGGCGGTGCGATCGACGGCTTCATCGTCACCCTCACGCCCGGCGGGCAGCACATCGACTCGCTCACGCTGTCGGGAGCCGGTGAAGAGCGCGTGATCGGCATCGGCGTGAGCCCGAAGGGCGGGCTGGTGGCCTACGGGGTCCACGGCAAGAACGCGAACGTGGGCTTTCCGCCGGTGCTCACTGGAAACAACGTGTACGACCTGTTCCTGGTCAGCTACGGCTCGACCCTTCCCTGACCCTTTGCAGTGAAGGGCCGGGGTGGCATGCTCCGCGCCCCATGAGCAAAGAGGACTTCGCTTCCTTGATGGAGGCCTCGGTGAAGGCCGGGCGTGGAACCGGGCGCCGACTGAAGAATGGCGAGGTCGTCGAGGGCACCGTGGTGCAGATCGGCGCCGACAGCGTGTTCGTCGACGTGGGCGCCACCAAAGAAGCCCGTGTGCCCAAGAGCGAGCTGGAGGACCGCGAGGGCAACGTGCGCGTGTCCGTGGGCGACCGCCTGCGCGCCACGGTGGTGGATCTGAGCTCGGACATCCCGGTGCTCGCCATCGCGCTGGGTCGCACCGGAATCGACCTGGCCGGCCTACAGACCGCCCGCGACACCGGCACCCCGGTCGCCGGCAAGGTGACCCGCGCGGTGAAAGGCGGGCTCGAGGTGGACGTCGGCGGGGTCCGCGCGTTCTGTCCGGCCTCGCAGGTCGAGCTGGGCTACGCGGCCGATCTGGCGCCGTACGAGGGGCAGACCTTCGAGTTCAAGGTGATCGAGCTGAAAGACGGCGGGCGTTCGGTGGTGCTGTCGCGCCGCGCGTTGCTCGAAGTCGAGAGGCGGGCGAAAGAGAGCGCGCTGCTCGAGACGCTGGTGGTCGGGGCGGATCTGGAAGGCACGGTCTCGTCCGTCACGCGCCACGGCGCCGTGGTGGACGTCGGCGGGCTCGACGGGTTCGTCCACGTCTCGGAGCTCGCCCACCGCCGCATCGAGCGCGCCGAAGACGCCGTGAACGTGGGGGATCGCGTCGCCGTGCGTGTGCTCGCAATCGAGCAGGGCGACAAGGGGCTGCGCGTGCGACTCAGCATGAAGGCTCGGGTCGACGCCCCAGAGCCGCCGACGGTGCAGGTCGACGAAGTGCTCGACGCCGTGGTGGTCAAGGCCACGGGCGGAGGCGTGATCGTCAGCACGGCAAAGGGCGACGGGCTGATCCCGATGAGCGAGCTCGGGCTTCCACCCGGGTCGGATCACCGCCGCGCATTCCCGGCCGGGCGCACGCTTCAGGTGGTGGTCGCGCAGCGCGACGCCGCCCGCGGCCGGATGCGTTTCTCGGCGGTGGGCGTGGCGCGGGTGGAAGAGCGCAAGAACTATCGGGACTTCGCCAGCGGCTCGGCCGGGTCGCTCGGCAGCTTGGGCGACGTGCTGCGCAAGAAGCTGGGCCTGCCGGAGGCGCCCCCGACGCCCCGGCCCGAGCCAGCGGCCGCCGTGACCACTGCCGCCCCGGCCGCGCCGGCCGCTTCGGCGCCGGCGCCGGCGCCGGCTGCACCGCCCGCCGAGCGTCGTCCCGATCCCGACGGCGTGGTGCGGCGGAAGCGTTGACCGGGCTCAGCCCTCACCGCCGGGTTTCTCCGGCTGCACCTTCAAGCGCTTTTCTCGGCTGATGTGCACCAGCCCCGCCGGCGCGCCGCGGGGCTTGGACACGTTCGCAGCGCGGCACACGTGCACCTCGACGCGCGCCGCGTTGCGCGCTTTGGAAAACCAGGCCGCGTACGCCGCCGCCTTTTCCACCACTTCGCGCGGGATCTCGAGGTCGTCGGGGTTCTGAATCACCACGTGGCTCCCGGCAGTCCCGCCGCCGACATGGAGCCACAGGTCGTGCGGTCGGGCGACCCGGAACGTGAGCTCGTCGTTGTCGTGCTCGCCGCGACCGATCAGCACCTTGAACCCGCCGACCTCGACGGTTCGGTAGGGGCGCCCCTTGCTGGACATCGCTCCCGAGTCTGCCACGACTCGGGACTGCCGCGTGCGCTCGACCTGTGCTCGATTGGAAGGAAAAGTGCTGTACCCTCGACGGGTGGTCGAGTGGCTCCCCATCGCGGTCGGCGGCCTTCTCTTGGCGGGCATGCTGCGAGCCTGGGTCCGTCCGAGCCGCGAGGGCGGAAAGCAAAGTCCGCCACCCCCTTCGCCGCTGCCTGCACCTCCGTCGGCGCTGGTGGCCCTGGCCCACCACTTGGGACTGACGCTCGACGGCAACACGGCTTCTGGCACCGTGAACGACACGAAGGTGGCCCTGACGACCGACGCGCAGGGGAGAGTCGTGCTCAGCGCGTCGCTGCGTCGCCAGCTGCAAGGCATCACCCTGGTGCGACCGCGGGCTCCCGACGACCCGACGCGCCCCGCCGTAGCGGTCGGCCCGGGGTTCGACCGAGCTCTGGTGCTTCGGGCCCAGAGCGACCGCATCGCGCGCGAAGAGCTGACGGGAGCCCTGGGCGACGCGCTGCTCCGCGCAGCCCTCGAGCGACTCGAGCCTGAGCTCGAGAGCTCGACCATTCGCCTTCGGGTTCCGCCGGGCCGCCCGGTCCACGAGCTCCGGGGCGCGGCAGAGCAGCTGCTCTCGATTGCGCGCGTCGCCGGGCCGCGTACGGTGGTCGACCCCACCGCCCCCGCCGAGCGGAGGGCGATCGCGGCGTGGAAACGGATCGCAGCGGCGCTGACCTGCAAGCTGGCCGAGCCGGGCCTCGCGTTCACCATCGTGCGGCCCGAGGGTACGTACTCGCTCGAGCTGGATCCGACCCTGCATGCGGCACGCATCGATCTCGCGCTCGCGACCCCGATCGCAACTTACCTGACGGTGACCAGCACCGAGCACGCCCCAGAGGCCATGCAATCCGACGACCACTTGCTCGGTGACGACCGCTTCGACTCGGCGTTCGTGGTGAACGGCGACCCCGAAGAGGCAACCCGCGTTCTGCGCGCAGAGGCCCGGGAAGCCCTCCTGGCGCTCTGGCAAGACGGCGCGGCGGTGCAACTCGACCCCACCCTGCTGAGCGTGACCACCGCGGGCCCACCCAACGACGAGGGCGAGATCGAGCAACTGCTGCGGGCAATGGCTCGCGTGGTCGACGCGCTGACCGAGCGCGGGGGGCCCGCTGCCTATCGGTGAGTCACAGCGAAAGCTCGCACCGGGGCGTCGCCACGCCTCGCTCGACCAGGTCGCGAACCGTTTCACGCAGCGTCTCGCCCGGGTCCCGGGCGACCCAGCCGAGCTCGCGTTCGGCCTTCTCGCTCGAGCAGTACCAGTAATACTGCGCCATCTCGATGCTGGCTTCGTCCACCGGCGGCTCGCCGCCGATGGCCCCGAGCGCGCGGGAGAACACGGCTGAAATGCCCCGGGCCAGCGGCCGTGAGCGGGGCAACGCCAGCGGCGGAGCAGGAACGCCCGTGAGGCGCGACAGGCGGCGGAAGAACGCCACCAGCGTGAGGTTCTGGGCATTCAGCAAGTACCGTTCGCCCGCCCGACCGCGCTCGAACGCCAGCAGCATGCCCAGAGCGGCATCGCGCGCGTCCACGAATGCCACGCCGCCGGCCGGCACCGCCAAGAGCGCGCGTTCGAGAAACCGTCGCACGTCGATCGTGGACGACCCGTTCGAGTCCCCGGGCCCGAGGAGCAAGCTGGGGTTGACCACGATCACCTCGAAGTCGGGCGGCGCGTTGGCGTCCAGCGCCTCGCGCTCGGCATAGTACTTCGAGCGGTAGTAGGGCCAGCGCTGAAGCAGGTCCATCGGCGCCGACGACTCCTCGTCGGCAATGGTCTGCGCGTCGCGCCCAACCGCGATGGTCCCGCTGGTGCTGGCGACGACCACCCGGCGCACCCCGGCCTGCCGCAGCCCCTGCAGCGCTTCGCGCGTGGCAACCACATTCTGTCGATGCAGCGCTTCGGCGTCGGCCGGGTCGCGCGAGACCTTGCCCGTACACAAGAACGCGCCCTCGGCGCCGCGGGCGCTGGCAGCCACCGCGCGCGCGTCGCACACGTCGAGCGCGGTCACCCCGACGGCGCCCCGGCGGGAAACTGCGACCACGTCGTGGCCGCGCCCCCGGAGCTCGGCAGTGAGATGGGCACCCAAGAACCCCGTGGCGCCGGCAACCCAGAGCCGGCGCGGCAGGGGTGCGGGCGACGGCGCGCTGGGCGGCGCCCAGCGGCGGCCGTTGCCGTTCGAGCGTCGAGCGCCGCTGGTCACGCCTCACCTCGGAGCTCGCGGCTCGGGCTGTCCAGGCGAAACGCACGCTGGAACACCATGAGCAGCTCGATGTTGTTGCTCTTCACCGCCCCCGAGATGAACTCTTGCGGGCTCGGGGTGTAGGCCTCGCGTACGATCCGACGGAACATGCCCGGGGTGGTCTTGAGCACGCAGTCCGCGCTCACCACGGCCTTCCCCGGCGTGACCTGGCAGCGATCGGGCGCGACCTCGAGGGTCCATCGCTCGTTCTCACCGAGTGAGAAGTAGAAGCTGACCGGCACTTCGACCGCGTTGGGCACGAAACGCCGCTCGAGCTCACCGAAGACGGGCGCAAGCGAGTCGTCGCCCTCTTCCCGCGGGACGGAAGCCAGAGACTCGAGCCCAGCGATGTCGAACACCTCACCGCGCGAGAGCGCGAGAACCGCCCGGCGCGCAAGGTCGGCCACGACCCGCGAGGCCTCGCTGGCGGTCAGCCCCTGAGTGAGCCGCGCGAGCTCCCGAATCTCGAGGGCTGGACCGATGCGCACCGCCACGTCGCGACGGCGCAAGAGCGTGGCGCCCTTGGGCAACGCCGCGAAGGTGCCGCCCAGGTACACCGGCAAGATGTCGACGCGGGTTTGCAGGGCAAGATACCCGACCGCGCTCTTGAACTCTTTCACCTCGCCGTCGGGGCTGCGCGTGCCTTCGGGGAAGATCAGCACGGTCTTGCCTTGCTCGAGCAGCTCGCCCGCCTGCCGCAGGCTCTGCCGGAGCGAGCCCGAGCGCGACATGGGCACCAAGTTGGTCAGGTTCTCGAAGTAAGCCTTGCGCCAGCGGTTGCCCTCGAAGAAGTAATCCTGTGCCGCCAGCGAGACCAGGCCCTCGCCGTAGCCGCCGAGGCCGTACTTCGCGAGCCCCATGTCCAGGTGGCTGGCGTGGTTGGCTGCCACCAGCACGTTACGGTTGTGCGGGATGAACGCGCGGCCGCTGACGCGGGTGCGGAGCACCCGATCGTAGAACCCGGTCTGCGCGCGACCCAGCCAGTGCATCGCGGCGTCGCGCAACGCCGGCGGAAGCTCGAGCGGCGGGTCGTCGGCCCCTTCGATGGCCGCGGTGCGCGCGGGGCGTCGCCCGGCCCCAGCTTCACGCATCAGTGCCTCGGCGTCGCCCAGGGTGACGCAGGCGTTCAAACGCTCGGCGTCGACCGACGCGCCGAGCTGGGCCTCGAGCGCCACCAAGAGCTCGAGCAGCATCAGGGAGTCGAACCCCAGATCGGCGCGAAGGCTCAGGCCGGGGTCGAGCGCGGCAGGGTCGCGCCGGGTGATGGCCGCGACGGCGGCCCGCACGCCCTCGGCCGGTTCGTGCCCCCCTTTGGTCGAGCGCGGCGGTCGCTCGGACAGCGGCGCGACGCGTTCGATCAGTCGACGCACCTCGCTGCGCTTGACCTTGCGGGTGGTGGTGCGCGGAAGCTTCACGTCGAGCAGGGTCACCACCGCCGGGCGCTGCGCGCTGGGCAACTTGGCCAGCGCCTGGTCGAGCGCCTTCTTCGCGCGTTGGTGGCGCTCGGCTCGTGAGACACCCTCGTCGTCGGCGGGAACGGCCACACAGGCCACCCGCTCGCCACCGCGCGGGTCGTCGATACCGACGATGGCGAGCTCGGCCACATGCTCGACCTGACCGAGGCGCGCCTCGACGTCGTCGGGGTAGACGTTCTCGCCGTTCGACGCGACGATCACGTCCTTGGCCCGGCCGACGATCACGAGCTGGCCGTGTTTGTCCAGCTTGCCGAGGTCGCCGGTGTGAAGCCAACCGTCGGAGTCGATGGTGCGGCGCGTAGCCTCTTCGTCGTCCGAGTAGCCCAGCATCACGTTCGGGCCACGCGCCAGCACTTCGCCCACGCCCTGCGCGTTCGGCTCGAAGACGCGGATCTCGACGCCGGGGATGGGCCTGCCCACGTGGCCTGCGCGAGCGCCGGGACCACCGCCAGCCACGGTCAGCACCGGTGCGGCCTCGGTGAGCCCGTAACCTTCGGCCAGGTGCAGCCCCAGCCCGGCGAACAGGTGGTGGGTCTTCTCGGGCAGCGCGGCTCCGCCGCTCACCAGATAGCGCAGGTGACCGCCCAGCCCTTCGTGCACCGGGCCGAAGAGCAGCTTGCCTGCGTCGATGCCCAGGCTCTTGCCCAGCGAGCGATTGAGCTCGACGGCGACGTCGAACACCTGCGAAGCGAAACGCCCGCGTTCGGCGACCTTGGCGCTCACCCGGCGCTCGAGCATCTCCCACAGGGCGGGCACACCGATCATGGCGGTGATGCGCCCGCTCTTCAGCCCCACCTCCAGGCGCTCGGCGGTCAGCTCGTCCAGGTAAACGATGCGCGACCCACGTGAGAGCGGCAGCAGCATGCCGCACGTGAGCTCGAAGGTGTGGTGCAGCGGCAAGACCGAGAGCACTCGATCGCCCCTGCCCAGGGGGAACAGCGGCGCGAGCGACGCCACCAGGGCGGTCAGGTTCGCGTGCGAGAGCATCACCCCCTTGGGGACCCCGGTCGTGCCGCTGGTGTAGATCAGCGCGGCGACCTGCTCCGCGCGTGCCTCCACCGGGTCGGCGAGCGGGGCGCCCATGGCGGCCGCCCCCCACAAGTCGAGCCAACCGAGCTCCAACGAGGCGAATGGGCGGACGCGCTCCATCACCGCCGGGTCGGCGATGAACAGCTTGGCGCCGGACGCGACCCGCAGGTTCTCGACGACATCTGCCTCGACGCCCGCCTCGAGTGGAACGACGGTGGCACCCGCGTACGAGATTCCGAAGAACGCGATGGGCCACGCCGGATGGTTCGCACCGGCCAAGAGCACGCGATCCCCCGGGGACACGCCGGCTTCCACCAGGCGCTGGGCGCAGGCCAGCGAGCGGGCCTGCCAATCGCGAAAGCTGATGCGCGAGAGCCCGGTGGACTCGGTGCGCTGGAGCGCCACGGCCAGATCGAAGCGATCGGCCATCTCGTCGAGCAACGCGCCGAGCGTGGCGTGGGGCTCGGGGGCACGGCGCGGCCGGCGCAGACGCTCGTCGATCTGGGGGAAAACCCACTTCTCGAGCGCGGGCACGTGGACGTCCAAGAACCACTGCCGCCACTCGATGCTCTCGGGCTCCCAGAAGATCTTGGTGCGATCGTCGGGCGAGAGCCGTGCGTACGCGGCGCGGGTGTTGTCACAGCGAAACACGTAGTCGTACACCGCGGTGAACGGCACGAACGCACCGAGCACGGCACCGACCTTGCGCTGACCCTCTGCGAAACCCTCGAGGGCCTTGGCGGTGGGCACCAGCAGCGGCGCCACGGGACCGAGCGCGGCCTTCTTCAAGAGGCGCGCGGCCAGGCTCGCACCTTCGGCGATCTTCTTGGGGCCAAAGGCCTCGAACTCGGACTCGCTGAGCAGCGCGCCCTCGAAGTGCGACATCAGCGCGCTCACCACCGGCCCGCCGCGGCCGGTGCGTTGGTAGTACTTGCGCTTGTAGAGCCCAGTGAGCTCGAACGCACGGCGCATGGAGCACGGGTTCACATCCCCCGAGGCCAGTTGGTACACCGCGCGGTGAGTGCCTTCGATCAGCTCGCCGAGCGCCAGCGTCATGCCGCCGGCCACCATGTCGCAAGGAATGATGTCGAGAATGTTGTCGCTGCCAGGGACCTGGGTCTGCCCTTCGCGCACGGCGTAGATCAGCGGGGCGCTGGTGTTGATGCCCTCGTTCCAGCTCGGAAAGGGGAACTTCACCGTGCTCTCGACGATCGCCGGCCGCACGATGGTGTGGGCCAGCCCCGAGGAAGCGACGATCTGCTCGCCGATGGCCTTGGTGTAAGTGTACGTGTTCGGGAAGCCCCAGAACTGCGCCCGTTCCATCCCCATCTCGGCCAGCTGGGCCTCGATGAACTTGCGTTTGACGCGCTCGACCTCGGCGTCGAGCACCTTGCCGCGGGCCGGCTCACCGCGGCTGGCCAGTTTCTTCTTGGCCTCGTCGAGGAAGCGGCTCTGGCGGAACGCGTCGCTCGACCGGTGGCGCGCCTGCTCGATCACGTCCAGGCACTCGGCGATCTCGCGGTCGGGGTCCCAGTGCGCGCGCTCCAGCTCGCCAGCACGAGGAAAGGGGTGCTCGCGCGGGTCTTCCTCTTCGATGAAGCCCGTGCGCGAGCCAGCAACGAAGCACGTGCTGGTGTGGAGGAAGGGCACGCCACCCAGGTCCCGGGCCAGCGTCACCAAGTTCTGGACACCGAATGCGTTCACTTCCAGGGCTTCGTCGAGCGGCGGATCGAAATCGACCACGCCGCTGGCGTTCACCACCGCGTCGACCGACCCGCGAATCTCGTCGCGAAGCACCGCCTCCAGCCCGCAGAAGGGCTGGACCACGTCCCCGGCGACCGGCGCGACCTTGTCGCGCAAGAAGGCGTCGAAGCCCGCCCCGTGGCGTTCACGGAGCGGTCGCAAGACCTCGCTGGTCGCGATGTCTTTCCAGAAGCGCTGCTCGGCGTTCTGGTTGCCGCGCGGCCGGACCACCAGGAAGATCCGCTCGATCTCCGGGTAGTGGTGGAGAAGAAACGCCCACCACACCTTGCCGAGGAAACCCGTGCCGCCGACCACCACCAGGCGCCGCCCGGCAAACTGGCGCGCCAGGTCGAGCGGGGGCCGGGTTCCGGTCTCGGGCCGGCGGTCGATCGGAGGGTGCTTGGGCATGCGGAAAGGACCCTCGGTCACCCATGCCGGCCCGGGAGTCAAGGCTTGCGGCGTCAACCGGACCGGCGCTGCGTAACCAAGCCGCGGGCTGCCGCGTACTTTGCGAGATGCGCCGGTCGTCCCTCGCGCTTGCTGCGGCGTGCGCGTCGCTGTCGAGCATCGCCCACGCGTTCGTCGGCACGCCGGTCGGCGGGCACCCGGGCGAGCTCGACGTCAACGCGGTGGTCACCGCCGAGCGCGGCAAGACCGAGCCGAACGAGAACCCAGCGTCGTTCACGAAGACCCGCGGTTGGTACGAGTACAAGCTGGGCGTGGGCTACACCTTCGGCGACCTTGGCCCGCTGCAGTTCTTCTCGGCCCGACTCGAAGCGACTTACTTTCGCACGCCCGCGGAGAAGAACGATCCCGACGCGTGGCAGGTCGGGGCACCCGGCTCGTCCCCCCCCGGGACCGTCGGCTCGGAGTGCGCCGCCGGGGCGAAGTACCTCGGCGGCGGCGTGTGCGAATTCTACGGCGAGGACACCGGCACCATCGCGACGGCCACGCTCGCGTTCGCGGCCGTCCACGACCCGAAGTTCACCCTCGGGTTCTTCTTCAAGAGCAGCGTCCCGTTCCGGATGGATCTCGAGAAGTTCCAGAACCCACGGCTCGATTACTTCGCCGGCGGCTTCAACCTGGGCGTCGAGCTGCAAAGCTGGCTCGTGCTGGAGAATTCCTTCTTCCTGGGCTCGGGAACGCGTCCCTTCGGCCGGCAGCAGAACGGCGCGGCGGCGCTGAGCACGTTGTTCGACTTCAAGGCGCGGCGCTGGCTCTTGCCCTGGAAGGCCGGCGTGAAGCTCGGCCCCTACGTCGAGGGCGACATCCACGAGCGCTACGACGAGCGCTACGATCGGGCGTTCAGCCCGAGCACCCTCCCTCAGGGCGGAGGCGCACCGACGCAATCGCGCGATCGGATCCGCGCCGCGCGTTTCGCCGTGGCGGCCCTGCCCTATTTTCTGGTGACGCCGCACCTGTCCATCGAGGCAGGCTACGTTCAGAAGCTCTTTGGCTACGATGCCCGAGCGACGCAGGTGTACTTCGTGGGGCTGCGGGGGCTGATGGACGTTGGCCCGTGACGACCTGAAAACTCCTGAATTCACGCCAGTGCGCCTTGCTCGGGGGTGCTCGGACGGGTAGGACCTGGTGCATGACGCGACTCGGGATGGCGGCACTGGGATTGGGGCTGTGCTTCGGGCTGGCAGCCTGCGGGAGCGCCACGGACGAAACCGGGAGCACGGGCAGCGGCGGT
>JAKLKA010000143.1 GCA_023150915.1 Polyangiaceae bacterium | reverse complement strand
GCTGCCCCCAGAGCTTGCCGCGCCGGTGCCACCGTTGCCGCCGACCCAGCCACCGTCGCCCACGCCGCCGCCAGCGCCCCCGGTCTTGCCCGCGTCCGCGTCGGCCTCGAGCAGCTCTTCCGCGCCGTCGAAGGCGGCGCAACCCACCAGAATTGGCAGACACAGCGCCGCGCGCAGCCACGAGCCCATCGGGTGAGATTCTAGCGTCAGAGCCCCCGCGACGCGAGCGCCGCTCGGGCCCGCACCTCTGCCTACACCCGGCCGGCAAGGCCCCTACGCAGCGGCCGGGCTCACTTCTTCGCCTTGTTGCCCTGGGCGTCGAAGAACGTGACCTTGCGGTCCAGCCCCTCGAGGGTGGGCGCAACCAGCTTGCGATCGCCGGCTAGCACCACCACGAACTCGTCGGGGTTGCAGTAGCCCTTGGCGAGCTCATTGGCCTGCTCCACGCTGACCGCCTTCACCCGCTCGGACCACTTCTCGAGCCAGTCGTCGGGCCGCGCGTAGAGCGGAATGTTGGCGAGCTGCCCCGCCACGTCGCCGCCGCGCTCGAAGCGACCGGGGAAGCCGAGCAAGAGCCCGCCCACGGCCTCGTCCCGCTCTTTGGCCGAGATCGGCCGCGAGGAGCAGAGCTCGCGCAGCTCTTTGAACGATTCGTCGATGCTGGCCCGGGTGGTCTCGCGCTTCACGCTGGCGGTGAGGCCGAAGAGGCCCGCCTCTTTGAAGCGGCGGAAGCTGGAGCCGGCGCCGTAGGTGTAGCCCTTGGCCTCGCGCAGGTTCAGGTTCAACCGGCTGGTGAACGCCTCGCCGAACACGCGGCTCATCACCATGGCGGGGAAGTACTCGGCGGTGCCTTCGCCCGGCGCGCGGCGCGCAATGGCCAGGGCGGTCTGGGTGGCGCCGGGGTAGTCGACGAAGAAGATGGCCTTGTCGGGCTTGGCGCTCGAGACCGGCGCGCTCTTGGACTTGGCCGTGCCCTTCCACTCGCCGAAGCTGGCTTCCAGCGCCTTGACCGCCTGGGCCTGGTCGATGCCACCGACCACGATGAAAGCGGCGCCCTCGGGCACCATCAGCGCAGAGTACTGGGCCTTCACGTCGCCCAGGCCGACCTTGCCGAGCGTGGGTCGGGTGCCGCTGGCGACCTCCGAGCCGTAGCCCTCGCCGAACAGCGCCTTGCGCAGCACGATGGTGCGGGCCGAGCTGGGCTCGCTCTCGGCGGCCAGGGCGTCGGCAATGCGCTGGGACTTGCGCCGGGCGAACTCTTTGGGATCGAAGGCCGGCTTCTGCACGATGCTGGCCAGCAGCGCCACGGATGCGTCGTAGCTGTCGGCGATGGTGTTCATCGCCAGCATCACGTAGTCGACGTCGGCGTTGCCCGAGTAGTCGGTGCCCAGCCGCTGCAGTTCTTCCGAGAGCGCGAGCGCGTCTTTGCCGCCGGCGCCTTCGTCGAGCATGTCGATGGTGAGCGCGGTGAGCCCGGCCTTGCCCTTCGGGTCGGTGGCGCCGCCGCGCGGCAGCACCAAGAGCACGCTGACCAGCGGCGTGGGCCCCTGCTGCATGAAGTACACCTTCACGCCGTTCTTCAGCGCCGAGATCTGCGGGCGCGGCAGGGCCCAGGTCGGGGTGGGCGCGGGCACGGGCAGCTTCGCCCGATCGGGGGCCGAGGGCGCCACCGCTGCTGCGCTGGGCGCGGTGGCTGGCGGCGGGGGCGGCGGAAGCTTGGCAGGCTCGGGCGGGGGGCCGCCGCAAGCGACGGCGATCAGCGCGGCGCAGGCAGAGAGGCGGCGGATCATTGCTGCGCCCCCCCGGCCTTCGCGCCCGGCACGATGTCGATGCGGACGTAGCGCCCGAGATCGAGCCACTTCGTGGCGGCGCCGTGCACGCTCTTCGACGTGGCGCCGGTGTAACGCGCGAGATCTTGCTTCAGGAAGTCCCCCTTGCCGGTCGCGTGATAATACGTGCTCAGCGTCGAGGCCCGGGACACGGCGCCCTCGACCCGCTCGAAGAAGTCCTTCTTGTAGCCGTTCACGGCGCGCTTCATCTCGTCGTCGCTGGGCGGCGTGGCAAGGGCGGCCTTCAGCGCGTCCATCAGGGCCGCTTCCAGCTCTTTCAGCGTCTTGCCGGGCGCCGCGGTGACCTGCACCACATAGAAGCTCGAGAGCTGCATCGAGGCCTGGAAGGCTTCGACGTCCTTGGCGACCTTCTTGTCGTAGACCAGCGGCTTGTACAGCCGGCTGGTCTTGCCGCTGGTCAAGATGCTCGACAAGAGATCCAGCTCGGCGTCGCCCGGGGCAAAGATCGCGGGCGTGTGCCACGCCAGGTAGATGCGTGGCAGCTTCACGTCGTCGGTCTTGGTGACGTGCACCACGGACTCGAACTTCGGCATGCTGGCCGTGGGCAGCGGCACGCGCTTGCCGGCGCTGCCCTCGGCGCCGCCGAAGTACTTCTTCACCAGCGCCTTCGCCTCGCTGGGGCGGAAGTCGCCGACCACGGTCACCACGGCGTTGGCCGGGCCGTAGTACTCCCTGAAGAAGCCCTTCACGTCGTCCAGGGACGCCGCGCTCAGATCTGCGTGCGAGCCGATCACCGAGTGCCCGTAGGGGTGGCTTGCGGGGTACAGCGACTCGGTCAGATAGATCCACGCCATGCCGTAGGGCGGGTTCTCGTAGCGCTGGCGGCGCTCGTTCTTGACCACGTCGCGCTGGTTGTCGAGCTTGTCTTGCGAGAGCGCCGGGAGCAGGTGGTGCATCCGGTCGGACTCCATCCACAGCGCAACGTCGAGATAGTTGGACGGCACGCGCTCGTAGAAGTTGGTTCGGTCTTGGGTGGTGGTGCCGTTCACGCTGCCGCCGATGGGCTCGAAGGGCTTGAAGTACTCGTCGTCGAAGTTCTTGCTGCCCTGGAACATCAGGTGCTCGAACAGGTGCGCGAAGCCGCTACGCCCTTTCTTCTCGTGGGCCGAGCCCACCAGGTAGCGCACCTCGGCGGCCACCACTGGCAGGCGGTGGTCCTCGCTGAGAAGCACGGTGAGACCGTTGTCGAGCTGGTATTGCTCCACCGGCAAGCTGAGCGCCGCCGGGGGTTTGGCCGGGGGTGTGGCCTGAGACAGGCCGGTGACGGCCAGGAGCGCGCCCGAGACGAGCAGAGAATGGAGTCGCATCGCCGGGGGTTTTCCGAGCGAGGCGCGGACGCGTCAAGGAAGAAGCGCTACGGAACGTCCACCAGGAACAAATCCATGGGCTCGTCGGTGCCGGCCACGATGCGGCGCGGGTGATGCGGAAACACGTGGTTGCCGTAGAGCGGGCGGTGCGCCGCGAAGCGCTTCTGGCCGCGCTCGAGGTCGTAGACGTGGAGCCCGCTGCCGCTGCCGATGGTGAGCAGCTTCGCCCCGGGGGTCAGGGCGAACAGGCTGCCGCTGGTGGCCTTCACGCCACGAAGCGGACGCACGCTGAGCGCCGCGAAGTCGACCAGCGCGAACGAGTCACGCACCGTGTCTGGGCCACCGGCATAGGTGATCAACGCGTGGGTTCCGCCGCCGTCGAACACCAGGGTGTCGCTGGTCGGCTTGGTCCACACCCGCTCGGTGCGCTCGTCGGGGTAGCGCACGCAGGAAAAACCGCGGTCGTCGGCGGTGCAGAGGCGATTGCCCGCGGTCGAGAGCACGCCGCCCTGGGCCGGCGGCGTCAGCGCCCGTGCCCCGCCGGTGCGCCCATCGAGCAGCCAGCGCTCGGCGTAGCTCTCGATCAGCCAGGTCGAGCCGTCGGGCAAGGCGTGGCAGGTCTCGGCGGCCCGCGGGTTTCCCATCGGCGTGGGCGCCGGCGCGCCAACGGCCCAGCGCCAGAAGCGCGCGTCGGCTTCTTTCGACTCGCCGTGGAACACGATCTCGTTCGGACCGGCGAAGCGCGCGTTGCAGATCGCTCCGGTGTGCTTGCCCAGCAGCTTGCCGCTCTGCACGTCGAAGATCGCCAGATCACTGGTGCTGAAGACCAGGGCTCGCTTGCCGTCGTCCGAGAACAGCGCGCGCGGCACCCACACCGGGTGCGACACGCCCTGGGGAGACGCCGGCGTGATGAGCTTCACGGTGTTCCCCGGACCGTCGATGATCCAGCTCTTCGCGTCGGGCGACAGCGCGTGGATGGCGGTCTGCTGAGCGATGGGCACGATCTTCAGCGACGCCCCGCCGCGGAATTCGAGGACCGGGCCGACGCTGAAGCCGACGGTGCTCGGCGCGGCTGCGGGCGGCAGGGGGGCGACCGGTGCTGCCAGCGGCGCAGGCGCCCCCGCGTCGGGCGCGCCCACTGGCAGAGGCGACCACGGCGGCGTGGACGGATAGCGGCGCGCTGGGCGCGCACCGCGATCGGCACACGCGCCCGTGAGCGCGAGCAGAAGGATCAGTTGCCGAACCACCGGCGCCAGAACGGCCCCTCTTTCTTCGGCGCGTCGTCCTGCACCCGCGGGCGTGCCGGAGGCGCGGCGCCTTCGGTGGGTGCGGCGGGAGGTGCGGCTGCAGGCGCAGCGGCGCGCGCGGGGGCCGCGGGCCGGGCCGGCGCCTGGGGTCGAGGCGGCGGAGCAGGCACATCCGGCTCGTCGGGCTCGACCTCGATCGCCTCGGGCTCTGGCACCGACCGGGCGGCCTCTTCGAACACCGCGTCGAGCCCCCACGCGCTCGGATCTTCGAAGCCTCCGCCGCCGGCCTCGATGCCGGGCGTGCCGAGAGTGGCGCGAATCGCTTCAGAGGCCACGCTGCCGGGCGAACCCGAGAACTGGTGCAGGGCATCGAGCACCAGATCGCCGATATCCCCCGCCTGGGTCTTGCCCTCGGCCTTTCGGCGGCGCGCGCGCTCGTCGGCGGCCAGGCGCACGACCTCGGCGATGTCCAGATAGGTGACCGGGCGCGACAGCTTGCGCAGCACCAGGCCCAGATCCCGCGCGAAGTCGTTGCCGCTCTGGTAGCGCTGGGCCGGATCCTTGGCGAGCGCCTTGCCGAGCACGGTCAACACGTCGTCCGGAATGTCGGGACGGAACTGGCGCGGGTCGGGGATCGCCGCGGCCCGCACCAGCTTGAAGGTCTCGACGTCGGTGTCGCCCAGAAACAGCCGGCGCCCGGCCAGCATCTCCCACAGCAAGATCCCCGCGGCGAAGATGTCGACGCGCTTGTCGGGCCGCTGCCCCATGGTCACCTCGGGCGCGAGGTAGCCGAACTTGCCTTTGACCATGTCCTCGTCTTCGGCGTTCAGGTGCGAGCTGGCCTTGGCCAGGCCGAAGTCCACCAGCTTCACTTCGCCGAAGCGCGTGATCAGCACGTTGTGCGGCGAGATGTCGCGGTGCACGATGTCCAGGCACCGGCCGGTGTGGTCGCAGGCGGCGTGGGCGTAGGCCAGGCCCTCGCACACGTCCATGGCGACGCGACACGCCACCTCGATGCGCATTTGTTGCTTGTGCGCCGAGAGGTAGTCGAGCACCTCTTTCAAGTCGGCGCCGTCCACGTACTCCATCACGATGAAGTGCGCGCCGCCGCCCTGGCCGATGTCGAACACCTGCACGCACTTGCTGTGGCACAGGTAGGCGCCGAGCCGCGCCTCGTCCAAGAACATCTGGATGAACTCGCTGTTGGCGCTGAGCTTGGGCAGCACGCGCTTGATCGCGACCTTCTTGCGGAAGCCCTCGATCCCCGCGCTCTCACCCCGGAAGACCTCGGCCATGCCCCCGGCGGCGATCTTCTCGATCACATGATATCGCTGGCTCTCACTCACGATCGACCTCTTGCTTTGGAGCGAATATCCCACGCTCGGCCGCCGGAAGGCCAGGCTGGTGGAAGGCCGGGCACTCCCGATCGGTTCTCGTCAGGGCGACCTGCAGCGTCCGGCTCAGGAGCGAGGCGACCGGACCGGGGTCGAGGCGCGAGGGGCGCATCACGCCGCGGCCATCGGGGGCGCCAGCCCCAGCTCGAGGAGCGTGGCGTGACGGATCTGCTCGCACGCTTGCGCGCCCGGCAGTGAGCAGAGCCGGCGCGAGGCCGCGCCCGGCCGTGGTAGCCTGCACGGCGCGTGCGACGCACCCTCTGCTTTCTCGCCCTGGTGCCCCTCGCAGGCTGCGCGGACGGCGAAGAGCGCACCCTGCCCGAGCCGGTGCGCGCCGATCTGTTCGCGGCGGTCGATCCGCGGATCGGGAACGGCGGCATCGGCTTCGCCGTGGGGTCGACCTACCCCGGCCCGGCCGTGCCGTTCGCCATGATCCACCCCAGCCCCGACACGCGGACCGCGTCGGGCGCCGTCAGCTTCTATCACTGCGCGGGGTACTACGCAGACGATCCGCTGATCAGCGCGTTCTCGCTGGTGCACTTCGAGGGCACCGGCGTGCCCGACTACGGCACCATCGGCATCTTGCCCACCCTGGGGATGACGGACGCGAAGCGAACGCAGGCCGGCCACATGATCGGCTTCGACAAGCAGAGCGAGCTGACCCAACCCGGCTATTACGCCGTGACCCTGGCCGACGGCATCCGGGTCGAGCTCACCTCGAGCGAGCGGGCGGCGATCTTCCGCTTCACCTTTCCGCCGGGCTCGCCCCCGGTGGTGCTGCTCGATCTCGATCATCGGCTCGAGGGCGAGATCAAGGCGGCCGACGTGCTGCTCGACGCCAAGGCCGGGAGCTTCGACGCGCACATCCGGCATTTCGGCAGCATGTCCGGGCGGGCCGACGGCTACGATCTGTTCGCTCGGGGCGTGCTCGACGTGACGCCGAAGGCCGTGGGCACCTTCGACGGCAGTGGGCTCGCTGCGGGGCAGACCAGCGCGAGCGGCGTGCCGCTGGGCGCGTATCTCGAGCTGCCGGCGGGCACGACCCACGCGACCCTGCGCCTGGCGGTGAGCTTCGTGGACGCCGCGGGGGCGCAGAAGAACCTGGCCGCCGAGGCCCCGGGCTTCGACTTCGACGGCATGCGGGCGCAGGCCGAAGCCCGCTGGCGCACCGCGCTGGACCGGATGGAGATCTGGGGCGCGTCGAGCCGCGACGCCACGCTGATGTCGACGGCGCTCTACCACGCGCTCTTGATGCCCACCCTGACCAGCGACGTGGACGGACGCTTCGTGAACGCGAAGGGCGCGATCGCGAAGGCCAGCCGCCCGCGCTACAACGACTTCTCGCTCTGGGACACCTATCGCACGCTGCACCCCTGGCTCTTGCTCACCGAAGACGATCACAACGAGCCCTTCGCAGCGTCGCTGGTGAACATGGCGGCCGAGGGCGGCGCGGTCCCGGTGTGGGGTATCGGCCACGGCGATGCGCACAGCATGATCGGCTCGCCGGGCGAGATCGTGCTGGCCGAGTCCGCCCTCAAGGGCGTGGCGTTCGACGACGAAGCCCAGGCCTACGGCCTGGCGCGCGTGGCAGCCTTTGGTCCGTCCCCGGGCCCGGTCGGCGGCCGGGACGCCGATCTGCCCGACTATCTGGCCAAGGGCTACGTGCCCTCGGACGTCGCCAGCGGCTCGGTGTCGAAGACCCAGGAGTACGCGGTGGCCGATGCCGCCCTGGCGCGCTGGGCCGAGAAGCTGGGCAAGTCGAGCGACCAGAGCGTGCTGGCCGACCGCGGCAAGAACTACCAGAACGTGTACGACCCGAGCTTCGGCTTCTTCCGGCCGAAGAAGGCCGACGGCAGCTGGGCGCCGATCGGCGACCCGACCGCGATGCACAAGGCCTACGTCGAGGGCAACGCCTGGCACTACTTGTGGATGGTGCCCCACGATCCCGAGGGGCTCGCCCAGACCCTGGGCGGAGAAGCGGCCGCCCTCGAGCGCCTGCGCGAGTTCTTCGACGCCAGCCTGGAAGACGTGCCCATCTTGGGTGTGCGCGCTCACTATTGGCCGAGCAACGAACCCGACATCAGCGCGCCCTGGTACTTCGCGGCCTGGGGCTCACCCGGCGAGACGTGGAAGTGGGTGGACTGGGTCGTGAGCGACCTCTACGGCGTGGGGGTCGACGGCCTGCCCGGCAACGACGACGGCGGCACGATGAGTGCGTGGCTCTTGTTCGCGGCCACCGGCCTGTACCCGCTTCCCGGAACCAATCGCTACATCGTGTCGGCGCCGCGTTACCCCAGGGTCGTGCTGCGGCGCCCGGGCGGCGATCTGACCCTGACCGCTTGGCCACCACCCGAGCGGGGCATGCGGCCTGGGCGCGTGACGCTGGACGGGGTGGAGGTCGAAGGCACGACCCTGACTCACGCCGAGCTCAGCGGCACACACGAGCTCTACTTCGAGATGCGGTGAATCAGGCGCGCTTGCCCGGCAAGAGGGACACGACCGAGTCGTGCGACACGGGCGGGCGCGACCGGCGCGTGCGCTCGCGGGCGCGGGCGAACACCACGCGAAGCTCGACGGCAGACAGGTTGGCCAGCCAGGGGGCCCTCGGGGAATTGCGACGCATGGTCATGGCGATCTCTGACCTCACCCTGAAGCACGCGGCGTGCCGGCGGGGCTGCAGGGCCGATTTGCCGGTCATTCGCGGTATTTCGCCGGGGCGACGTGAACCGGCGTGTGCGGTTTCGCACACCTCCCGTGGCTCGGCGATCAGACCCCTCGGGTGTCATACTGCGCGCATGCGCGGTTTCGCCTGCCTGGCGGCACTGGTGATCGGCTGCGGCAGCGACGACGGCAAGGGTCCGCCGGTCGTGGACGCCGGCATGGGTGGCAGCGGCGGGGGCGACGCGGGAGCGCCGGCGCCGAAGGTGGCGTTCGTGAGCTCCCACGAATACACGGCGGTCTTCGACTCGGCGCTCGATGCCGACGGGCGGTGCGGCACGCTGGCCAGCGAGGCGGGCCTCTCGGGCAGCTTCCGCGCCTGGCTCAGCGACGACGAGTCGTCACCCAGCACGCGCTTCACGCGGCCCGAGGGCAGCTATGTGCGGCCTGGCGGCACGGTCATCGCCAAGGGCTGGGCGGGCCTGACGGCGGGGCCGTTGAAGGTGTCGCTGGACTACGACGAGTTCGACGACGAGACGCTTCTGGGCTTCGACGCCTGGACGGGAACCCGCGCCGACGGAACACCGAGCGGACAAGACTGCACGAACTGGACGGGGAAGGGTCAGGTCACCTACGGCGACATCCGCGAGGTCGACGGGCGCTGGACGAAGATGCCGAACGCCGGGCAGTGCAGCGGCTTCAAGCACCTCTACTGCTTCGAGCAGTGATCAGATCTGAAGGCCCAGGACCGACGCGGTGAGCGCCGCCGCCAGCGCGGCCGAGAGCGGAACCGTGAGGTTGTCGTCCACGCGGACGCTGACCGCCTCGGCGATGGCGCCTGCGATGCCAGCCGCCGCCGAGACCAGGACGAGCAGCGGGACCGCGGCGGTGCCGTGCCACAGGGAAATCACGGCGAAGGCCGCCAGCGAGCCGAACAGCGCGAAGGCCACCGTGCCCTCGAGGGTACGCCCGCCGGTCAGCGGGCGCCGCCCCCAGCGCCGACCGACCAAGCCGGCGGCCGGGTCGCCGAAGCCGAGCACCGCCAGGGCCGCGGCCGAGGCGAAGGGCGGGCTGACCAGCGCCAGGATGATCAGCGCGGTGCCGTACCAGGTGGCCGAGTTGATGTGGTGGTGCTCGTGCGGGTGGATGATGGCCTGGAAGAACCGCACCTTCATCAGGCGCTCGTTCCAGCGCTTGCTCAGGGCGCGACCGGACTCGTTGATCCAGCAATAGGCCGCGAAGCCGCCCGTGGCCCACAGCGTGCCGGTGCGCGACAAGAAGACCTCGAGCAAGAGCAGTGCACCGACGGCCGAGCTGACGTGGAAGCCGATGCGCGCCCAGTTGGTGGGGCGCAGCGTGGGCGCGCGCACCGAACGGCGCCGCAACTCGCCCGCCAGCCGCTCGTATTCCGCCATCAAGTGCGGGCGAAGCGTGGTCCAGTACCCCACCGACTCGCGCGGGCTGTCGACCGGCTCGTCCATCAGCGCGCGGAGCGTGGCCACCGACGCGCTGATCGGGGGCGGCGCCGCGCTCTCGGTCGAGAGCTCTTCCACCGAGGCGCGGATGCGCGACCAGCGCTCTACCGCGCGATGGCTCACGGTGTCGGTGAAGCGGGCGGGATCCGTCTCGCGCAGGAGCGCGAACAGCTCGCTCGCGAGGTCTCCGGTTTGGCTCAGCGTCGCGGAGTTCATCGGCGAAGACCCAACCCCTAGCGCAATTCGGGGCTCGCCGCGAGATCGTCACGCACGCGCGAAATGCGCTTCGCACTCTTGTCAGGAATTCGTCAGGAAGGTCAGCGTGGTTTCATCCGCGCGCTGGTGACCCACTCGTCCCACGAGCTGGCCCAACCGTCATAGTGGATCAGGTACTTGTCGCCCTTCACGGTGAGAACGGTGGCGTTCCACCAGCGGTTCCCCCACAGCACCGAGACCTTGGCGCCCACACTGTACGCCGCCTTCTTGGACGCCGAGGCCGCGGGCTTGGCCGGCCCCCCCTTCGCCGGCGCCGACGCCGAAGGCGCCGCGGCGGCCGCAGCGGTGCTGGTCACGAAGGGCGCCGCGTCGACCGACGGCTTCGACGAGTCGACGTAGTACGGCGTGAAGCCCGTCTGGGTGAGCCAGTGCGCCAGCATGGGGCGCCACTCGGACTCGGGCAGGCCCGTGTCGCCCAGCGAGCCCTCGACGGCCAGGCTGGCCACCTTGGCACACGAGTGCTCGCCCGGACGCGCGCCCGCCTCTTCGGTCAGCTTGCGGCACGTCGCGAAGACCTTCTCGTACTTCCCGAGCAGGCGCTTGGCACGCATCTTGGGCGTGCAGGCGCCCAGCGCGAACGCCGCCAAGAACACGAGCGCCAGGGCACGGCCGCGGGCCACGCGCTGAGCGTGGCGTCGAGGTACGAGGGCCGTCAAGGCGCGGGTGTAAGGCCGGCGCGCGACCTGGCGTTTGTCGGGCACCGCCATGTCATTTTGCTCCAAGCTTCCGAAGACGCTGGCTGTCGTGGCCCTGGGCCTCGGCGCAGCCCTGACCCCCGCGTGCCACAAGTCCACGAGCGGCGACCCCCTCGCGAAGGTCATACAGCACCATTCGCGCAAGACCCTGACGGCCTTCGCGTCGGAGGACGAGCTGTCGCGCTTCTTGAAGGACATGGCCAAGGCGCAGCGAGCGGCGTCTCAGCCCTCGGGCAGCCCCGGCTACGCTTCCGAGGCGGCCGGGGCGCCGCCGGCGCAGGCCGCGCCCGCCCCCTCCTCGCCAGCCGACAAGGCGTCTTCGGCCAAAGAGGGCGAATCCGTCACCAACACCCAGCACGCCGGCGTGGACGAAGGCGGCATCGTCAAGGTGCACGGCGACCACCTGGTGGTGCTCCGCCGCGGCCGACTGTTCACCGTGCGCACGTCCGACCTGTCCCCGGTCTCGGCGGTGGACGCCTTCGGCCCGGACATCGACCCGGGCAGCACCTGGTACGACGAGATGCTGATCGGCCAGAGCACCATCGTGGTCGTGGGCTACAGCTACAGCCGCGGCGGCACCGAGCTGGGGCTGTTCGACATCAGCGACTCGGGCCGGCTGAAGTATCGCTCGACCTATCACCTGCGCTCGAACGACTACTATTCGTCGCGGAACTATGCGAGCCGGCTGATCGGAGACAAGCTGATCTTCTACACCCCGCTCTACCTGTCGGTGGGCGACGAAGATCCGTTCCGCTCGTTCCCCGCACTGCGCAAGTGGCGGAAGGGCGTGAAGGACACCGACTTCCAGCGCATCGCGTCGGCCACGCGCATCTACCGTCCGATCCAGAAGTCGTCGTCGCTCACGCTGCACACCGTCACCGTCTGCGATCTCGCCAAACGCGACCTTCAGTGCGACGCGACGGCGGTGCTCGGACCGGCGGGCCGGGTGTTCTACGTGTCACCCGGCTCGGTGTTCGTCTGGGTGACCGACTACGAGCAGAGCGGCGAGCGCTCGCTGCCACACTCGTTCGTGTATCGCATGCCGCTCGACGGCTCGGGGCCGTCGGCGCTGGAAACCGCGGGCAGCCCGGTCGATCAGTTCTCTTTCCTGGAAGACCCCGAGGGGAACCTGAACGTGCTGGTGCGCGCCGACGCCGCCGGCGACGGCATGTGGAACGCCGAGGTCACGGGCGGGGACGTGGCCATGATGAGCGTGAAGCTCTCGAGCTTCTCGGATGGCGCCGACAAGGTGCCGGCGTCGCGCTACCGCGCGCTGCCCAAGCCCCAGGGCTACACCTTTCAGAACCGCTTCGTGGGCAAGCACCTGCTCTATGGCACGGGCAGCGGCTGGGGCGCGCCCGAGCAGAACGAGCGCGGCGGGCTGGTGGCTTACCGCTACGACGGCAGCACCGAGGCGCTGAAGTTGCCGCTCACCCACGGCGTCGATCGCATCGAGGCCCTGGGCGGCGACGCGGTGGTGGTGGGCACCGACGGCAAGGACCTGCACTTCTCGCCCATTGCGCTCGGCCAGCGGCCCAGCGTGGCGCAGCGCTACACCCGCAAGAACGCGTCGCAGGGTGAGCTGCGCAGCCACGGCTTCTTCTACAAGCCGATCGACGAGAAGTCGGGATTCCTGGGGCTGCCCGTGGCCGAGGCCGGCCGGCCCGGGTACGAGCACCTGACGCAGGGCTCGGCGTCGGTGCTGTTCCTGAGGAACGATCTGCTTCGCTTCAGCGAGCTGGGCACCCTGGGCGCCAAGCCCGAGGCGAACCCCGACGACGGCTGCCGCGCCTCGTGCGTGGACTGGTACGGCAACGCGCGCCCGCTGTTCTTGAAGGGTCGCATCTTCGCCCTGCTGGGCTACGAGCTGGTCGAAGGCGAGCTCGAGAGCGGCCGGATCAAAGAGACGCGCCGTGTGAGCTTCGCCCCGCGACGAGCGCAGATCGCGCAGTGATTCCGCCATGCATTGCTTCGATCTCCGCACGCCCTGACACACGCGCCGGCGTGACGCAGCGCGGAATGACCTTTGTCACGTGACCGGGGGCGGTCCCGTGGCAGTCTCCCGCCATGCCGACCGACCTGTCCGATTTCGTCCGCCCCGCCCCCGGCTCGCCGCGCGTCTCGAGCATGGCCGCTGGCATCGTCGGGTCCGAGATCTTGAAGATCGCCGCCGACATCCGCGCAATGGTCGCGAAGGGGCAGAAGATCTGCAACCTGACCGTGGGCGACTTCGATCCGAAGCAGTTTCCCATCCCCGAGTCGCTGCGCCAGGGCATCGTGGCCGCCTACGACGCCCACGAGACCAACTACCCGCCCTCGAACGGCATGCCCGAGCTCAGGAGCGCGGTGCAGCGCTTCTACTCGCGCGAGCTGGGTCTGGAAGTGCCGCTCGAGTCGATCTTGATCTGCGGCGGGGCGCGCCCGGTGATCTACGGCGTGTACCGCACGCTGGTCGACCCCGGCGACGTGGTGGTGTTTCCCCTGCCCAGCTGGAACAACAACCACTATGTGCAGATGACAGGCGCCCACGGCGTGGCGGTGAAGTGCGGGGCCGAGACGCGCTTCCTTCCGACCCGCGACAGCATTCTTTCGAGCTTGAGCGAGGCGCGCCTTCTGTGTCTCAACTCGCCGCTCAACCCCACCGGCACCGCGATGAGCCGCGAGATGCTGGCGGGGATCTCGGAGGCCATCTTGGCCGAGAACGACAAGCGGGCGAAGACCGGCAAGCGCCCCGTCTTCTTGATGTACGACCAGATCTACTGGATGCTCACGGCGGACGGGCACCAGCACGTCACACCCCCGGAAATTGCGCCGGAAATGGCGCGCTACACCGTTTTCGTGGACGGCATCAGCAAGGCCTTTGCCGCCACGGGCGTGCGCGTGGGCTGGGCCGTGGGCCCGGTGGACGTGATCGATCGCATGAGCTCGATCTTGGGGCACGTGGGCGCGTGGGCGCCGCGCGCCGAACAGGTGGCCACCGCGAAGCTGCTGGACGACGCGGCGGGCATTCAGACCTATGTCACCGAGATCAAGCGCGGCATCGTGAGCCGGCTTTCGGCGCTGCACGAGGGCATTCAGGCGTTCAAAGCGCAAGGGTTGCCGGTCGACAGCCTGTCGCCCGAGGGCGCCATCTACTTGACCGTGCGCGTGGCGCCCTTCGGCAAGAAGACGCCCGACGGCAAGGTGATCGCCACCAACGAGGACGTGCGCAAGCTGCTCCTCGATCGGGCGGGCGTGGGCGTGGTGGCGTTCCAGGCCTTCGGGTACCCGGACGACGACGGCTGGTTCCGCATGAGCGTGGGCGCGGTCTCGCTGCGGGACATCCAAGAGGCCCTGCCGCGCATCGGCGAGGCGCTGCGCTCGCTGAGCTGATCGCGCGGCGGTAGGAGCCGCTCCCACACGGACCCAGACATTTTGGTCCGAAGCTTGGCCCACCCCCCCGATCTCGACTCTTTGTCGCGTGGGGACGTCCCATGGACGATGGAGCCTTCTTCTTCGAGCCCGAGCTCGACAGCGGCGTTTTCGCCGCAGCCAATCAGGGCGACGCCGGCGCGCTGGCGGCCCGCGCGCGCTATGCCGTGGCGGCCGACGTGGCCGCCGTGGTGGATCTGACCGGCAGCGTCGCGCGACTGGGGATCGCGGGCTCACCCGTCGAGCTCTCGGACGACAAGCAGGCCGTGCTGATGGCCTGGATGCAAGAGGTCGAGACGCGGGTGGTGCGCTCGACCCCGCCCAAGCTGGCGCTGGCCTTCGGCAGCCACGAGCTCTTGGTGATCCCCATCCACTCGCCGGCGGCGCTGGTGGGCGTGATCGCGGTGTCGCTGCCGTGCGCGGTTCGACGGCCGGCAACGGTGCTCGAGGCGCTGGCCGCGGAGTGGGCGCTCACCTTGGAGGCCGCCGAGCGCAGGTCGTCGCGCGTGGCGCGCGCGCGCTCTGAGGCAGAGACCGAGCCCGCCCCGCCGCCCGAGGCCGAGATCGAATACGCCGTGATCCACGCTGGCCGTTGGTGATTGTCCTCGCACATCGGGCGGCGATGAGTATGCTCCCGCCCCCTGAACGGCCCCTGGGCCGAAAAGAGACGAGGTACGCGGTGCGGGTTCGAGAAGTGATGACGCGCAAGGTGCTGACGGCCGGAGCCGACTGGACGCTGGCAGAGCTCAAGACGTTCTTGCTCGAGCACGCCATCAGCGGGGCCCCAGTGGTCGACTCTGCCGGTCGGCTGGTGGGCGTGGTGTCCGCGACCGACGTGCTGCGCTCGGAAGACACTCGAGAGATGACGGAGGGCGGCTACTTCGCGACCTCGCTCGACCGGCCGCTGGGCGAAGAAGAGCTGCGCTCGCTGGTGGTCGAAGGCGCCCCGAGCCAGGTGGTGGGCGACGTGATGACCCCGGTGGTGTTCCAGATCGGCGCCGACGCGCCGGTGGACGAGGCCGCCGACACCATGGCGCGCGGTCGCATCCACCGGATCGTGGTCACCGAGGGCGGCGCCGTGGTCGGCATCGTCACGGCTCTGGATCTGGTGCGGGTGCTGCGCGACGTTCTGCGCCAGAATCGCTAGATGTCGTCGGGTGACGGCGGCGACGCCGTATTGGTCGCGGTCCGGCTGCCGGAGGTGAGCGAGGCCGAGCTCGACGCGAGCCTCGCCGAGCTTGGCCGGCTGGTGAAGACCCTGGGCTATCGGATCGCGGGGCGCGTGACCCAGACCCGCGACCACCTGGCCCCGGCCGCGGTGCTGGGCGAGGGCAAGCTGACCGAGCTCGCCGAGCTGACCGGCGGCACGGGCCAGGGCGGCACCCCGCTGCCGCTGAGGAAGATCAGCAAGGCCCGGCAAGGCTGGCAGAAGGGCGCGCCGCCGGAAGACGACGAGCCCGACGAGGTGCCCGAGGCGAAGGTGGCGCTGGTGGCCGTGGACCACGACCTTTCGCCGAGCCAGGCACGGAACCTGGAGCGCGCCAC
Organism: Polyangiaceae bacterium; assembly: GCA_023150915.1. GTDB lineage: Bacteria > Myxococcota_A > Polyangia > Polyangiales > Polyangiaceae > JADJKB01. The sequence continues at coordinate 1,698 of JAKLKA010000143.1, read as the reverse complement.
GGGCTCGCAGGTGCTCGATCGCACCGGCGTGATCATCGAGATCTTCCACCGCCATGCCAAGAGCCGCGAGGCGCGCCTGCAGGTCGAGATCGCGCGCCTGACCTATACCGCGCCGCGCCTGCGCGAGTCGCCGTCGGGTAAAGAACGCCAGGCCGGCCGCGGCGCGGGCGAGGCCGCGCTGGAGCTGGACCGGCGCAAGATCCGCGATCGCATTGCCGAGCTGCGGGCCGAGCTCGCGTCGATTCAGCGCGAGCAGGGCGTGCGCCGCGCGCACCGGCGCGATGCCCGGCGGGTGGCGCTGGTGGGCTACACCAACGCGGGCAAGAGCTCGCTGATGCGCGCGCTGACGGCGAGCCAGGTGTACGTGGAAGACAAGCTGTTCGCCACGCTGGACACCACGGTCCGCGCGCTTCAGCCCGAGACGCGCCCGCGCATCTTGGTGAGCGACACCGTGGGGTTCATCAAGAAGCTGCCGCACGACCTGGTCGCCAGCTTCAAGTCCACGCTCGACGAAGCGCTCGAGGCGTCGGTGTTGCTGCACGTGGTGGACGCCAGCGACCCGAGCTGGGAGAGCCAGCTCGAGGTGACGCAGTCGGTGCTGGCCGAGATCGGGGCCGAGGGCATTCCGTCGCGCCTGGTGATGAACAAGATCGACAAGCTGGACGCCGAGGCTCTGTCGGCGCTGCGCGCAGCCCTGCCCGATGCGTGGTTCGTCTCGGCCCACGCGCCGAGCGACGTGGTGGAGCTGCGCGCGAAGCTGATCGAGCTCTTCGAGGCGGGCTACGTCGAGGGTGAGCTGTTCGTGCCCTGGAGCGCCCAACGCCTGGTGCCCGAGGTGCACGACGCGGGGCGGGTGCTGGAAGAGCGCTGGCAAGAAGACGGCGTCACGCTGCGGGTGCGCACCGACGAGGCCACACTGGCGCGGCTCGTCGCCGAGCTTGCGACCGGCTGAACGGGCCGTACGCTCGGCTCATGTCCGAGGCGCGGATCCTGCCCGACCAGCGGGTGGTCGACGTCGCTGAGGGCGAGTCGCTGCTCGACGCCTCGTTGCGGGCCAAGCTTCCACACACCCACGTGTGCGGCGGGACCGCGCGCTGCTCCACCTGCCGGGTTCGGATCGAAGCGGGGCTCGAGCACTGCTCACCGCGCACGCCGGCGGAAGAGGCGCAATGCGCTGGGTGCGCGCGTGGCGGTGCGTCGCCACGCGGGCGTCACGCTGCCGGGAAAGGCAGGGCGCCACGTGCTCTTCGAAGTGCTCGGCCTTCAGGCGTCTTCGTGACGCAGCACCGTTGCCACCTTGCCCGCTTCGGCCTCCCAGCTCTCGCCGTGGGTCGAATCGGTGTGCGCGCCAGCGTGGCCCGCGGGCGCGTCGCACGTGAGCTCGGCGCGGCGCTGCGCGAGGTTGGTGGTGGTCCCCTGCACGCTCTTGGTCACGATCAGAACTGCTTTGGCTCCGCAGGGCATGTCGGTGTTCCTTACCTCTGCGCTTTGCCGAAGGCGAGGCCGGGTGTAATCTGGAAAGAATGCGCGCTCGCTGGCTGACCCCTGCCCTGGCCGTCACGATGCTGGCGGCTTGCGGGCTCGCACCCGGCGGCGAGTTCAGCACGGGCGGTTCCACCGGCAGCGGCGGCACGCCAACCGGCGGTGCGGGCGGCAGCGGCGCGGGGGGCGCCGGTGCCGTGGCGGGAGCGGGCGGTG
>JAKLKA010000142.1 GCA_023150915.1 Polyangiaceae bacterium | reverse complement strand
CCGAGAACTTGCAACAACCTTTACGCCCGCCAGGTCGCCATCTTCTGCCTCCACCGAAGCCGCCCGCGCGACTGGACCTCCTGAAGCCTGCAGCCTGAAGTCTGTAGCCTCGGCTTTCGCCCGAAAGGGCGAAAGCCGAGGCTGAGCCCGGGAATGCCGGCCACGAAATGCGGCGCGGGCGCCTCGGTTTCCCAAAGCGCCCGCTCGCCGTCGACGAACCGCTCGCCGCTAGCCTTTGCCCTTGAGGGCCTCGACCAGCTGCGACTTGTTCATCTTGCTGCGGCCCTCGATCTTGGCGGCCGCGGCCAGCTCTTTGAGCTCGTCCATGCTCTTGTCGTCCAGCGCACCGGCGGCCTTCGACGCCGCCGGCGCCTTCGGGGCCTTGGCCGCCTTCTCGCCCTTGGCGCGCTTCTCGGGCTTCTGCGAAGCGGCGGTGCGCTCCACCAGCTCGATCAGCGACATCGGGGCGTGATCGCCGCGGCGGTGCCCCAGCTTGATGATGCGGGTGTACCCACCGGGGCGCTTCTCGAAGCGGCGCGCCAGATCGACGAACAGCTTCTCGACCAGGTCGACCTTCTCGCTGTCACCGTTCTTCTCGACGGTGGCAAAGCGGCGAAGGAAGCTGCCGATCTGCTGCTGCGCTGCGACGCGACGCGCGCGCTCTTTCTCGCTCAGCTGATCGTTCGGCGTGTACGCCACGGCTCCCAGGCGCTTGGCGCGCGTGATCAGCCGCTCGGCGATGCGCCGCAGCTCTTTGGCCTTGGCATCGGTGGTCTCGATGCTCTCGTGGGCGAAGAGGTTCGCCGCCAGGGCACGGAACATGGCCCGGCGGTGAGATGTATTGCGGCTGAACTGCCGCCCTGCTTTGCGATGACGCATGGCTTACCGTCTCAGTTCTGAGCTTGCTGCTGCTTCCAGCGCTCGACCATCGAGGGCCAGCTCTCGAACTTCATGCCGAGGCCCAGGCCCATGGTGGAGAGAATCTCTTTGATTTCCTTCAGCGACTTGCGGCCGAAGTTCTTGGTCTTGAGCATGTCTTGCTCGGTCTTCTGCACCAGCTCGCCGATCAGGGTGATGTTGGCGTTCTGCAGGCAGTTGGCCGACCGCACCGAGAGCTCCAGCTCGTCGACCGAGCGGAACAGGTTCTCGTTCAGCGGCTCTTCGTCGCTGCCCGGCGCGTGATAGGTGGTCTCTTCGCTCTCCTCGAAGTTGATCCAGATGGAGAGCTGCTCTTTCATGATCTTGGCGGCGAAGGCCACCGCGTCCGACGGCTTGACCGCGCCGTTGGTCCAGACCTCGAGCACCAGCTTGTCGAAATCGGTCTGCTGGCCCACGCGCGCGTTCTGCACGGTGTAGTTCACCTTGCGGATGGGCGAGAACAGCGCGTCGATCGGGATGGTGCCAATGCTCATGGTCGGCGTCTTGTTGCGCTCGGCCGACACGTAACCGCGGCCCACGCTGACCGTGAGCTCCATCGACAGCGGACCCTTCTTGTCCAGGGTGGCGATGGGGTGGTTCGGGTTCAGCACCGACAGCCCGTCGACCAGCGCGATGTCGCCGGCGGTGACCAGGCCCGGGCCCTCTTTCTCGAGACGCACGGTGTAGGTCCGGGGCGACTCGGCCTTGAAGACCACCTCTTTGAGGTTGAGGATGATGTCGGTGACGTCCTCGACCACGTCGGGGATGGTGGTGAACTCGTGCAGCGCGCCGTCGATGCGGATGGCGGTGATGGCGGCGCCTTGCAGCGAAGCGAGCAGCACCCGGCGCAGGCTGTTGCCGATGGTGATGCCGAACCCGCGCTCCAGAGGCTCGCAGGTGAACTTGCCGTAGAACTCGCTCGAGCTGTCGGTCTCGATGTGGATCGCCTTGGGGCGGATCAGGTCGCGCCAGTTACGGCTCATCATTTGGGTTACCATGCGTCTCTCCTCTGTTCGGGTTCGGCGCGGCTGTCCCGGTCCGGAGAGGAAAACCGCTTCCTCGCCCGGCCCCGCAGCCTGCCCGCCTTATCGAGAATTACCTCGAATAATACTCGACGACGTACTGCTCACGAACCATCGGCTCGTTCAGCTCGTCGCGCACCGGCATGCCCTTGAACACGCCAGCGAAGTTGTCCTTGTCCACTTCGACCCAGCTCGGGCGCTGCTTGTTCTCGGCAGCGGCCAGCGAGGCCGCCACATAGGCGATCTTGCGGCTCAGCTCGTGGATCTCGATCTTGTCGTTGGGCTTCACCACGTACGACGGAATGTTGACGTGCTTGCCGTTCACCAAGATGTGGCTGTGGCGCACCAGCTGGCGACCCTGACGGCGGCTGACCGCGAACCCCATGCGGTGCACCACGTTGTCGAGGCGGCGCTCGATCAGTCCGAGCATCTCTTCACCAGTGCGGCCCTTCATGCCGCTGGCCTGGGAGTAGTAGCGCGAGAACTGGCGCTCGAGCAGGCCGTAGATGCGGCGCATCTTCTGCTTCTCGCGCAGGCGCAAGCCGTACTCGCTGAGCTTGATGCGGCCCTGCCCGTGTTGCCCGGGCGGGTAGGGGCGGCGGGTGACCGCGCACTTCTCGGTGAAGCAGCGATCGCCCTTCAGGTAGAGCTTCGTGCTCTCGCGGCGGCAGAGCTTGCAAACGGGACCAAGGTAACGTGCCATGACTTGTTTCCTCTGCTCAGACGCGACGCCGCTTGGGCGGACGGCAGCCGTTGTGCGGAACCGGGGTGACGTCGCGGATCAGCGACACCTTGAAGCCCGCGCCCTGGAACGCGCGCAACGCGCTCTCACGACCGGCGCCCGGGCCTTTGACGAACACCGCGATCGAGCGCATGCCGTGCTCTGCTGCGCGGCGCGCCGCTTCTTCGGCCGCCAGCTGCGCCGCGAACGGCGTGCTCTTGCGCGAGCCCTTGAAGCCGCGCGAGCCCGAGCTGGCCCACGAGATCACGTTCCCGTTCACGTCCGTGATGCTCACGATGGTGTTGTTGAAGGTGGACTTGATGTGCGCGATGCCGGTGGCGACATTCTTCTTCACCACCTTCTTCTGCGTGCGCTTCTTGCCGGTTGCTGCGGTGCTCATGACGACGCTTCCTTCGCTCTAGGAGTTTTCACGAACGGCGCGCAGCGGCGCCCTTGCGCGGGCCTTTGCGAGTGCGTGCGTTGGTGTGGGTGCGCTGGCCGTTGACCGGCAGGCCCTTGCGGTGACGGAGGCCGCGGTAGCAACCGAGATCCATCAGGCGCTTGATGTTCTGCTGAATGTCGCGGCGCAGATCGCCCTCGACCTTGTAGCCAGCCTCGATCGTGTCGCGGATGGCCTTGACTTCGGCCTCGCTCAGCTCGTCGACCTTCTTCTCGGCCGGGATGCCAGCCTTCTGGCAGATTTCGAGCGCGTTCTTGTGCCCGATGCCGAAGATGTACGGCAGAGCGAACGCGACTTGTTTACGGCGGGGGAGATCGACTCCGGCGATGCGTGCCATGTTCGGTTCCTGTCAGCCTTGGCGCTGCTTGTGGCGGGGGTTGTCACAGATCACCCGAACCACACCCTTGCGGCGGATGACCTTGCACTTGTCACAAATCTTTTTGACGCTGGGACGAACTTTCATGGCGCTACCTGCCGGTTCTGATGAGTCAGAGCTTACGGGAGATTTGGCCCCTTCCGGGGTCTTGGCTCGAGAGCTTCACCGCCACTCGGCAGCCGGCGATCAGCCGAACCGTCGAGTGCCTCGCCGAAGGAGAGATGCTGGCGCGCACCGTCTTGCCGTCGTCGAGACGAACGCGGAACATCGCGTTCGGTAAAACCTCTTCAATCACTCCGCTGGCTTCCGTGTCTCTTCGCTTCGGGCTTTCCTCCGTCACCGCTCGAGCTCACTCAGGATTCGCGCGGTCACCTCGTCTGGAGATCCGACACCGTCGACCCGGCGCAGGAGCCCCAGTTTTTCGTAGAACGGCAACAGTGCCGCCGTCATCGCGTCGTACTCGTCGAGGCGCCGCTTGACGGTTTCCTCCTGGTCGTCGGCTCGATGCTCGAGCTCGGCACCCGGGGGCGGGGGGTTATACTTCAGGTGGTAGATTTGTCCAGACCGCTTGTCGATGCGGCGCAGGGTGGCTCGCTCGACCAGAAGCTCGCGAGAAACGTCGATCTGGAGCACATACTGAAGAGGCGTTCCGCGTTTCGCGAGCAGCGAGGCCAGGGCCTCGGCCTGAGGCACCGTGCGGGGGAAGCCATCGAGGATGAAGCCCGGCTGGGCGTCGGCCGCGTCCAGGCGCTCGTCGACCAGACCGATCACCACCTCGTCCGGCACCAGCTTGCCGGCGGTCATGAACTTCTCGGCCTCTTTGCCCAGGGCGGTGCCGGCCGCGCGGGCCGCGCGCAGCATGTCGCCGGTCGAGATCTTGGGCACGCTGAAGCGCTGGGTGAGCCGATCGGCCTGGGTGCCTTTGCCACTCGCGGGCGGACCAACCAAAACCAGTCGCATGCCTGCCTCCCCGATCAAGCTCGACGGCCGCTGAGCCGCGTGGTCTGCGGGCCGGTGAGCCCTTCGTAACTACGGGTGATGAGGTGCGCCTCGATCTGGTTCACCGTCTCGAGCGCCACACCCACCACGATCATCAAGCTGGTGCCGCCAAACTGGAAGGGCACGCGCAGCGTCTGAGCGATCACGCTGGGCACCACGCAGATGGCTGCGACGTAGATCGCGCCGCCCACCGTGAGCCGCGTGAGCACGCGATCGAGGAACTCGGCGGTCTGCTTGCCCGGGCGAATGCCGGGGATGTTGGCCTGCTGCTTCTTCAGGTTGTCGGCGACGTCCACCGGTTGGAAGGTGACCGCGGTGTAGAAGAAGCAGAAGAAGATGATCAGCGCGCCGAACAGCGTGTTGAACAGCCAGTCCCCACGGTTCAGGTGGGCGGCAAAGGTGGCCATGCCCGGCACGTTGAAGTTCGCGAGCGTGGTCGGGAAGAGCAAGAGGCTCGAGGCGAAGATCGGCGGGATCATGCTCGCCATGTTCACCTTGAGCGGCAGGTGCGCGCTCTGGCCGCCGTAGATGCGGCGGCCGACTTGCCGCCGAGCGTATTGAATGGGGATCTGGCGCTGAGCCCGCTCGAAGAACACCACGATCGCGACGCTGATCAGCATCACCGCCGTGAGCATGGCCACGGTCAGCGGCTGGATGTCCCCGGCGTTGGCCTGCCAGTAGCCGGAGAGCGCCCCCGGCACGCCGCTCACGATGCTGGCGAGGATGATCAGCGAGATGCCGTTGCCGATTCCACGCTCGGTGGCTTGCTCGCCCAGCCACATGATCAAGGCGGTGCCGGTGGTGAGCGTCAGCATGGTCAGCAAGCGGAAGCCCCAGCCGGGGTTCGCCACCACGTCGCCGAAGCGGCCACCGCCCACGTCGGCGTCGTTCAGCCCCTCGAGGTAAAGCGCCACGCCGAACGACTGAAAGCCCGACAGCACGATGGTGCCGTAGCGCGTGTACTGCTCGAGCTTGCGCCGGCCTGCCTCGCCCTCTTTGCGCATTTCTTCGACCTGCTTACTCACCATGCCCAGGAGCTGCATGATGATGCTGGCCGAGATGTACGGCATGATGCCGAGGGCGAAGATCGACAGGTTCTCGAGGGCGCCGCCGCTGAACAGGTTGAACAGGCCGAGCAAGCCGCCCTGGCCGCTGACGATGCTGCGCATCACCGCGCGGTCCACCCCGGGGGTCGTGATGAACACGCCCACGCGATAGATCGCGATGATCATCAACGTGAACAAGATGCGCCGGCGAAGCTCCGGCACCTTGGTGATGTTCGAGAATCCGCCAGCGACGGCCATTACAGAGGCTTCACCTTCCGGCGCGGCTCGGGGCAGCGCAGTGAGCGGGAGTCATAACCATCGTTCGGAGCTCGGGCTAGCGCTCAGCCGGCGGCCGCGGCCGGGGCCGAGGTCGGAATGACGACGGCCTTGCCGCCGGCCTTCTCGATCTTCTCGAGGGCCGACTTGCTGAAGGCGTGGGCGCTGACGGTCAGAGCCTTGTCGAGGTTGCCCTCGCCCAGGATCTTGATGCGAACGTCCCGGCCCTGAACCAGCCGAGCCTGCCGCAGGGCGGCCTCGTCCACGACCGCGCCCTTCTCGAAGCGATCGAGCACGGCGACGTTGAGCGCCACGGTCACGGTCGGGAACGGCACGTTGAAACCGCGCTTGGGCAGCCGGCGCTGGATCGGGGTCTGACCGCCCTGGAAGTGGGTCTTGCCGAAGTCGCCGCCGTGGCGGGCCTTCTGACCCTTCTGTCCGCGGCCGCCGGTCTTGCCCAGGCCAGTGCCCACGCCGCGACCGAAGCGCTTCTCGCGGGTGCGCGAGCCGGCTGGAGGCGCCAGGCGCGAAAGGATGTCGCTCATGACTTCTTCTCCTGCACGTCGACCAGGTGCATGACCTTCTTGATCATGCCGCGGAACGACGGCGTGTTGTCGACCACCACGCTCGAGCCGGGCCCCCGAAGGCCAAGGCCCTTGAGCACGGCGCGGTGCGGGTGCGGGCGATTCGCCACCGAGCAACGCTGGCGAACTTCGAGCTTGCTGGTCATGACGCTGCGCCCCCTGCCGGGCCGCTGCCCGCGGTGCCGACGATCGAGCCGGCGGATGCGGCCGAGGCGCTCATCTTCTGGACCGGGTAGTCGTGACCCACGTCGTCGATGGCCTTGCTGCGCGCGCTGGCCACGTTCTCGACGCGGCGCAGGCGGCTCAGCGCGTCGACCGTCGCGTTGACCACGTTGTGCTTGTTGTTGGTGCCCAGGCACTTCGAGAGAATGTCCTGGATGCCCGCGGACTCGACCACGGCGCGCACCGGACCGCCGGCGATGACGCCGGTTCCCGGGGCGGCCGGGCGCAAGAGCACGCGGCCGGCGCCGAACTCGCCCACGATGTCGTGGGGAATGGTCGCGCCGACCATCGGCACCTTGAACATGTTCTTGCGGGCCTGGTCGTTACCCTTGCGGATCGCTTCCGGCACCTCGTTGGCCTTGCCCAGGCCCACGCCGACGTGGCCCGATTCGTCACCCACCACCACGAGCGCGGAGAAGCTGAAGCGACGCCCGCCCTTCACGACCTTGGCGACGCGGTTGATGTGAATCACCCGCTCCTTCAGCTTTTCATCGTCAATGTGATCGAAAGCCATGAAAATTCTCCGATGCTCAGAACTGGAGGCCCGCTTCGCGCGCGGCGTCCGCGAGAGCCTTGATGCGGCCGTGATAGAGGTAACCGTTACGGTCGAACACGACCTTCGCGATCTTCTTCTCGAGGCACATCTTGGCCAGGAGTGAGCCGACCTTCTTGGCGGCGTCGGTCTTGGTGTCTTCGCCGAGCGTGCCCTTGATGTCACGCGAGAGCGTGGAAGCCGCCGCCAGGGTCTTGCCCGAGGCGTCGTCCACCACCTGCGCGTAGATGTGCTTGGCGCTCCGGAACACACTCAAGCGCGGGCGCTCGTCGGAACCGGAAATTTTGCTGCGGATGCGGAGCTTTCGGCGCTCGCGGCCTTGTAGCGTCATTGCCATGAGGTGCCTCCGTTACTTCGCCTTGCCCTTGCCGGCCTTGCCCGCTTTGCGACGGATCTTCTCGTCGCGATAGCGGATCCCTTTGCCGCCATAGGGCTCTGGCGGACGGAAACTGCGGATCTTCGCCGAGAACTGCCCGAGCAGGGCCTTGTCCGGGCACGCCAGCATCAGCACGGCGCCCTTCGAGTCGGCGGGAATGTTCGCGGTCATCTGCGGGGGCAGCTCGATCGCGACGGGGTGAGAGAGGCCGAGCGAGAAGTGCAAGGTCTTGCCCTTCAGCTCGGTGCGGTAGCCGGTACCGACCAGGTCGAGCGTCTGCTCGTAGCCCTCGGCGGCGCCCTTCACCATGTTGGCGATCAGCGCGCGGCCCAGGCCCTGCAGGCGGGCGGCGTCGCGACCCGTGGCGTCGGCGTCGACCTTGATCGTGTCACCCTCTTTGGTGATCTTGATCTGCGGGTGGAAGGTCTGGCTGAGCTTGCCCTTCGGACCCTGCACGTCGACCTTCGAGCCGCTCACGTTGATGGTGACGCCCTTGGGAACCGGCACGGGGCGCTTGCCGACCCGGGACAGCTTCTTGGTCTCGATTTGTGCCTCGGCCATCACCAGACCTCACACAAGAGCTCGCCGCCCAGCTTCTGGCGGCGCGCTTCCTTGTCCGTCATCAGCCCGTGAGACGTGCTCAAGATGGCCGTCCCCAGGCCAGAGAGGACCCGCGGAATGGCGTCGTGGCCCACGTACACCCGGCGACCGGGACGCGACACGCGCCGCAGACCCTGGAACGCAGAGTCGCGCTCACGGCCGTACTTCAGCACGACCGTCAGCGTCTCTTTCGTGTTGCCGTCGCCCCACTTCTCGGTGCGGACGTCGGCCACGTAGCCCTCGGCCTTCAAGATCTCGGCGATGGCCGTCTTGACCTTGCTCCCCGGCACGCGCGCCACTTCGTGACGCGAGCGCGCCGCGTTGCGGATGCGGGTCAAGAGATCGCCAATCGGATCGGTCATCATGGCTTCACCAGCTCGCCTTCGTGACACCCGGCAGCTCCCCGCGCAGCGCCAGTTGGCGCATGCAGAGGCGGCACAGGTTGAAATCGCGGTAAACCGCCCGTGACCGACCGCAGACCTTGCAGCGGTGGACGACGCGGGTCGAGAACTTCGCCGGGCGATTCACTTTCGCCCACTGAGATGCACGAGCCATGGTCTGGTCAGCTCCTGAACGGCATGCCGAGTTGACCGAGGAGCTCTTTGGCTTCCTCGTTGGTCTCGGCGGTGGTGACGATGGTGATGTTCATCCCCTTGACCTTGTCGACCTTGTCGAAGTCGATCTCGGGGAACACGATTTGCTCTTTGAGCCCCAGCGTATAGTTGCCGGCGCCGTCGAAGGCGCGGCTGCTGGTACCGCGGAAGTCGCGCACGCGGGGCAGGCTGAGGGTGACCAGGCGGTCGAAGAACTCCCACATCCGCTCTTTGCGCAGCGTGACCATGACGCCGATGGGCAGGCCCTGGCGCAGCTTGAAGTTGGCGATGGACTTCTTCGAACGGGTGACCACCGGCTTCTGGGCCGCGATCGCCGTCATCTCGGTCACCGCCGAGTCGATGATCTTCGGGTTCGCCACGGCCTCGCCGAGGCCCATGTTGATCACGATCTTCTGGAGCCGCGGCACCTGATTGGGGTTCTTGTACGAGAACCGCTTCATCAGCGCCGGCACGGCGGTCTCTTTGTACTTGGCGCGCATCCGGGGCGCGGGGGCTGCTTCGCTCATGGCTTCATTCCTGAGGAGTGGGCAGGGCGGCGCCGCTCTTCGCGATGCGCTGCTTCTTGCCGTTTTCTTCTTTGGAGCGGACCCGCGTCGGCTTGTCCGTCTGCGGATCGATGGGCATCACCTTGGACAGCGACATGGGGGCCTCGACCTCGAGGATGCCGCCCGGGCTCGTCTGGGTGGCGCGCACGTGGCGCTTCACCTGGTTGACGCCCTCGACCACGACGCGGTTCTTGTCCTTCAAGATCCGCATCACCTTGCCGCGCTTGCCCTTGTCGTCACCGCTGATCACGGCGACCACGTCGCCAACCTTGATGCGATTCATCACAGCACCTCCGGTGCGAGCGAGATGATCTTCATGAAGCGCTTGCCGCGCAGCTCACGGGCCACGGGCCCGAAGATGCGGGTGCCGACCGGCTCTTGCTGGGCGTTGATCAAGACCGCGCTGTTGTCGTCGAACTTGATGTACGACCCATCCTGGCGGCGGTATTCGCGCTTGGTGCGGACCACCACCGCGCGGGCCGTGTCGCCCTTCTTCACCTTGGAGCCCGGCAGGGCCTCTTTGATGCTGACGACGATCACGTCCCCCAGCGCGGCGTAGCGCCGGCGCGAGCCGCCCAGCACCTTGATGCACTGCACCAGCTTGGCGCCGGAGTTGTCGGCGATGTCCAAGAAGGACTGCATCTGGATCATGTGACCGGCTCCTTCTGCGTGAGCTCGACCGCGGGGCGCTCGACCAGCCGGACGACCTTCCAGCGCTTGTCGCGCGAGAGGGCCCGGTGCTCGATGATCTCGACGCGGTCACCGGTCTTGTAGAAGTTCTTCTCGTCGTGCGCCTTGTACTTCGAGCGCACGCGAACGTACTTCTTGTACATCGGGTCCATCTTGTGGCGGACCACTTCGACGACCACCGTCTTGTCCATCTTGTCGCTGGAGACGCGACCGATCAGGCGGCGGCGGCGATTCAGGGGCTTTTGTTCCGTGGCGGTCATGGTCAGTTGCCCTTGGCGCTCTGGCGCGTGTGCAAGATCTGCTCGATGCGGGCGATGTCCTTCCGCGCCTTGCGGATGACGCTCGTGTCCTCGAGCTGGTTCACGTAGTTCTTCATGCGGCTCCCGAAGAGGTCCTTCCGCAGCTGGCCCATCAGCTCGGCCAGATCCTCCGTGGTGCGCTCGGTCAGCTCTTTCGCCTTCATCACAGGTCTCCTCGCACGAGCACGCGCGTTTCGATGGGGAGCTTGGCCGAAGCGAGCGCGAATGCGTCCCGCGCCTCTTTCTCGCTCACGCCGGAGATCTCGTAGAGCACGCGGCCGCGCTTCACGACGGCCACCCAGCCCTCGACGCCACCCTTGCCGCTACCCATGCGGACTTCGAGGGGCTTCTTGGTGATGGGCTTGTCGGGGAAGATGCGGATCCACAGCTTGCCGGCGCGCTTCACGTGCCGCTGAATCGCCATGCGGCCCGCTTCGATCTGGCGGCCGGTGATCCAGGCGTTGTCCATCGACTGCAGCGCGAAGTCTCCGAAGGACACGTCGCTGCCGCTCCACGCGACGCCGCGGTTACGCCCTTTTTGCTGCTTCCTGAACTTGGTTCGCTTCGGTTGGAGCATGACCCATCACTCCGGGATGCGACGAGCCTTGCGCTGCAAGACCTCGCCCTTGAAGATCCAGACCTTGACGCCGATGACGCCGTAGGTGGTGCGCGCTTCGGCCAGGCCGAAGTCCACGTCGGCGCGCAGCGTGTGCAGCGGGACGCGACCCTCGCGGTACGTCTCGACGCGACCCATCTCGGCGCCGCCCAGGCGACCGGCGCAGCGGATGCGCACGCCCTTGGCGCCGAACTTCATGGCCGTCTGCAGCGCCTTCTTCATGGCACGACGGAAGGCGATGCGGCGCTCGAGCTGCGTGGCCACGTTCTCGGCCACCAGCTGCGCGTTGGTCTCGGCCTTGCGCACCTCTTGGACGTCGATGAACACCTCGTTGTCGGTGAACGACTGCACGCCCGGGAACTTCGTCTCACCCTTGGCGGCCGAGTCCAGGTTGCCGCTCTTCAGGATCTCGATGCCCTTGCCGCCCTTGCCGATCACCATGCCGGGGCGCGCGGTGTAGACGATGACCTTCGCCTTGTTGGCGGCGCGCTCGATCTCAACGCTCGCGACGTTGGCGTTGTACAAGTACTCCTTCACGGCGCGCTTGATGCGCAGGTCCTCGTGGAGCCACTTCTGGTACTGGCCGTCCTCGTACCACTTGCTCGTCCAGGTCTTGATGACCCCGAGCCGGAAGCCATACGGATGAGTCTTTTGTCCCATGCTGCTTGTCGTCCTGTGTTCAGCGTGCGTCGAGCTCGATGCGGATGTGGCTCACGCCTTTTTCGATGCGCGTTGCGCGGCCCATCGCGCGGGGGCGCCAGCGGCGCATGGCGGCGGTCGAGGCCTTGTCGGCGCTGGCGTGGCTCACATAAAGCGAGTCCACGTCGATGTCGGGGCGCTTGACCTTGGCGTTGGCGATGGCGCTCGCGAGCAGCTTCTTGACCACGGGGGACGCGGCCTTCGGCACGAAGTCGAGCAACTGGAGCGCTTCCGCGGCGTCGCGGCCGCGCACCAGGTTGACGATCACGCGGGCTTTTCGCACGCTGATTCGCTGGTAGTTGGCATTGGCTCGGCTGATCATCGACTCGACTCCTGACAGCCCCGTCTCGAGGGGCAGCTCACGAGACCCTGCCGGGTCGGCAGGGGAGGCTTCTCCCTTTCGCACCGCGAGGGTGCGGAGGGACAAGCGAGCTAGTCTTCCGGGAGCGCGGGTTGCGCCCCCCGTTCGGCACCTTCGCGCGGGTGTTGGGTGGCCCGCGTGAACAAGGACGAACGTCGGACCAAGGTGGCCCGAAAAAGGGAGGCGCTAAGTAGCAGAGCCCTTCGACCCATGCAAGGGTCGTGATTCCGAAGGGATACTGAACAGGTCGTCACCTTCTGCCGGAGGGCTCCCGAAGGGCGAGATTCCCGGGGATCTCCTGAAGCCCCCCGCGTACAATTACGTCAAACCGGAACCTACTAACGGAGGCTCGAGACTATGCGGATCCAGGTCGAAAAGTTCCTGGCCTTGACGGCCTTGCTTGCGGGCGGCTCGCTGACGAGCGTCGGCTGCGTGACTGAAGACACCAAGACCGACACCGACGCCGGTGTCTCGGGCGGCGGCGGCACGGGTGGCGGCACCGGCGGGGCGGCCGGCAGCGGCGGCGCGGCGGGCAGCGCCGGGAGCGGCGGCGCGGCGGGTAGCGCCGGCAGCGGTGGGGCAGCGGGCTCGGACGGCGGCGGCGACGCCGGCGCCTGCCTGGGCGACACCGGAGTCGGAGCGGATTGCTCGACCCTGCCCTACGCTTCCACCACCTGCGGCGACGCCGGGGCCGAGGGCGCCCCGATGCCGCTGGGCTACGACATGTGCATCTACACGGCCGGGTACGCTCGCAAGGGCGTGCAAGAGAAGATGCTGACCTGCCTGAAGGCGATCAGCGGCGACGCCTGCTCGTCGGCTCACGACGCCGCAGTGCAGAAGTGCCTGGACCAGGTCTTCCCGCAAGCCTGCCAGCACCCGCCGCTGGCCGGGGCCGACGGCGGCACCTACGACCCGTGCAAGGACGTCGCAGAATCGTGCAAGCCCGTCGACGGCGGCACCAGCGGCGTCACCGAGGGAGAGTGCAACGCGGCGCTCAACCCGCTGACCGTCGATTCGCTGAAAGACGTGCTCGTTTGCTACGACAAGGGCACGGGCGACTGCCGGCAGGACTTCGAAGATTGCCTCCTGCTTCCGAAGTGAAGCTCGGGCAGCGCTGATCGAGACGGGCCTCCTTGCAGGGGCCCGTTTCTTTTTGGGGGTGGTACCGTCCGGAAACGCGATGACCGAGCTCGCCCGTCCCACCGCCGCCCCATTTCCGTGGGCCGAGCCGTTCTTCACGGTCGGGGTGACGGGCACCAACGGCAAGACCTCGACCACGCTGTTGCTGGGCGCGGCGCTGGCCGCCACCGGACGCTCGGTGCTGGTCGAGACGACGCTGGGCTATACCCTGGGCGGTCATGCGCTCGACGTGCCGCGCACGCTTCAAGGCTACCTGGATGCGTTCGAGCAGGCGGCCGGCGCGGGCTGTCGCGACGCTGCCGTGGAAGTGACGAGCCAGGCCTTGGCCCAGGGGTACGCCAAGCGCTGGCGCTTCGATCTGGCGGTGTTCACCAATCTCTCGCGCGATCACCTGTCGCAGCATGGTTCCTGGGAGCACTACCTGGCGAGCAAGGCCCAGCTGTTCGTTCACCTCGGGCCGGGGCAAAGCGCCGTGCTGAACGCCGCCGACGAGAGCGCGCTCTTGATCGATCGCGTCACGCCCGAAGACGTGAAGCGCGTCTGGTATCGGGTCCCCTCGCGCGGCCCCGAGCTCTGCCCGGCGGATCTGACCGCGCGTGAGGTCCGCGTCTCGGTCGACGGCACCCAGATCGCGCTCGAGCCGTCGCCGCTCGCCGACGCGCTCGGGGGCAGCCTGCGGACCCAGCTGATCGGCGAGGTGTTCGCCGAGAATGCGCTGGCCGCGGCGGCCGGAGCCCTGGCAGCCGGTGTGGACGCGCAGCAGGTCGCGCGAGGCATCGCCGGATGCCCCGGTGTGCCGGGCCGCTTCGAGCTGGTGGCGCGGGCGCCGGTGACCATCGCCGTGGACTATGCCCACACGCCCGACGCGCTGGCGCGCACCTGCGACGCGGCGCGGGCGCTGGCCGGCACGGCGCGGGTGATCGTGGTGTTCGGCGCGGGCGGCGGGGCCGATCCCGAGAAACGCGAACCCATGGGGCGGGCGGTGGGGCAGCGCGCGGACGTGGCCGTCGTCACCAACGACAATCCACGGCGCGAGGACCCGAAGGCCATCGCCAAGGCGGTCACTCGCGGGGCCGAGCGCGGCGGGCGGGCCTATGTGGTCGTCGAGCTGGACCGCCGCGCGGCGATCCGTCAGGCGCTCGAGCGCGCCCGCGCCGGCGACGTGGTGGTGATCGCCGGCAAGGGCCACGAGCGCGGCCAGACCATCGGCGCCGAGACGTTGCCCTTCTCCGACGTCGAAGAGGTGCAGAGCCTCGTGGGGTCCGCATGAGCAGCCGCATCCCGGAGAAGGCGCTGACCGCGGCCGAGCGCGCACTGGGCGAGCTCCGGCACGATCTCGAACGCGCCTACGGCTGGACCCACCTCGACGTGACGTTGAGCGTGGGCCCGCACGACTTCGGCATCACCGCGCACGGCACGGTGGTGGTCCCGCGGGTGGCACGCCGGCTGCACGCCGCGCTGATCGACGCGGTCCCCGAAGGCTGGCCGGTGGACACCAGCGAAGTCAGGCCACTCACCACGGGCGACTGGCGCGTGATCGGCGCCGAGCGGGCGCCGGTCTGGCAGCAGCATCCCTCGCGAGACCGGAAGCTCTCCACCGAGCTCTTGCCCGAGGACGGTCCCGTCGAGCTCCTGGCTCGGTATCGCGACGCATGGCTGGTGCGCGCCGTCGACGCCACAGTGGGCTGGCTCGAGCAAGGGCCGGTGGCCGCGGCGCACGCGCCGGTGATCGAGCCCACGCGCGGCACGGCCGAAGGCGTGATCGCCTCGGCGCGGGCCTTCCTGGGCGCCCCCTACCGGCTGGGGGGAGCCACCGCGGCCAGCATCGACTGCTCGGCCCTGGTGCAGCGCGCGTTCCTGCGCGGGCTCTCGCTGCGGCTGCCGCGGCACTCCACCGATCAGCTGGTCGCGACCATGGTAGAGGGCCACCTGCCCGAGCAGACGGGCGACCTGGTCTTCGCCTGGACCGCGCGCGAAGGCCCGTGTCACGTCGGGATCGCGGTCGAGGGGTCTCCGATGACGGTGATCCACGCCTCGCTCAGCCGCAAATGCGTGGTCGAAGATCCCATCGATCGCTTCCTGGACGGAGCCGAGCGCACCGAGGCCTCGCCGCTCGCGCGCGTGCTGGCGTACCACGCGAGGAACGTGGGTCGGACCTGCCTCGCGCTACCGGACGAGGACTCGGAGGTCGATGGTTGAGCTCGACGCGCTGACCCGCGACTTCTCCGGCGTGGTGGGGGTCTGCGCCGAGAACCTCGCCACCGGCGAGCGCGTGGCGCTCCGCGCAGACGAGACCTTCCCGACCGCGAGCGCGATCAAGATCTTCGTGCTCTACGCGCTGCTGAGCGAGGCGGCCGCCGGCCGGCTCGACCTGGCAGAGCGCCACGCTGTCCCCGAGAGCGCGCGCACGCTTGGCTCCGGCGTGCTTCTCCACCTCGCTCCCGGACTTCAGCCCACCTGGTCCGATCTGGCAACGTTGATGATGATGCTGTCGGACAACCTGGCGACGAACCTGCTGGTCGATCGTCTGGGCATCGACACCGTCAACGCGCACATCCGTCGAGCCGGTCTCGAGCACACCGCCCTGGGCGGGCGAGTCGACTTCGCCCGGCTCGCCGCCGACAAGACCGCGCTGGGCGCTTCCACGCCCGCCGATCTGGTGCGCTTCTTCGCGCGCCTGCGCCAGGGTCAGCTGCTCGATCCAGCTGCCGCCGACCGCCTGCTCGACGTGATGCGCATCCAGAAGTACATCGAGCCGCTGCGCCGCCGCCTGCCAGCCGATCCCTACGCGCGCGAGTTCGGCGATCCCGAGCCGGTCTGGGTGGCGAGCAAGACCGGCAGCCTCTCGGGCGTGCGCTGCGAGGCCGGCCTGGTCCACACGCCCAAGGCAGAGTGGGCCATCGCCGTCATGACCCGTGACGTGCGCGACACCCGCGTCACCAGTGACAACGACGCTGTCTGCCTGATCGCCGACGTGAGCCGCGCGGTCTACGACGCCTGGGGGTGAGCAACAGCACCCGGTCCGCCGCCACCTTCGTCGGCGGCGGCGGGCTGTGATGCTTGACGCAGACCTCAATTGTACTACCGTCGAGAGTACAATGAGCAAGCGCGTCGGCGTGACGAAGAAGGTTAGCCTCTCGGTGCACCGCGATGACCTGAGAATGCTGAAGGAGCGCGCGAAGCGCGTTCATGGCGGGAACGTGTCTGCTGTGTTCGCCGAGCTCATTCTTCGCGTGCGGCGCGAGGAGGCGTTGCGCAAGGCTCTCGAATGGTACGGCAAGCCGATCCCCCTCAGCGAAGAAGATCGCGCTCGCATCGATCTCGAAATCTTCGGCAAACCGGCGACGGCGCGGCGGACCACGGGAGATCGGTGATCACGGTCACGTTCGATACGGGCGCGCTGATTGCGCTGGAACGGCGGCGGCTACGCATGTGGCAGGTTCTGCGTCGCATCGCCGAGCATGGCGGCGTGCCCATCGTGCCAGCGGACGTCGTCGCGGAATGGTGGCGCGGGCGGAGCGATTTTCGTGAAAGTATCCTCGGCTTCGTGTCGGTCGAACCCCTGGCCGATCCCCTGGCTCGCCTCGCGGGCGAGGCGCTCGCCAAGGTGCGCAGCGCCTCCAGCGTGGATGCGATCGTCATGGCTTCAGCGGCTCAGCGCGGCGACGCTGTCTACACGGCCGACATCGACGATCTCCAGAAGCTGCGTGCGTTCTTCCCGAGCGTCAGGCTCTTCGGCGCAAGCTAGCGCGCCCGCCACCGGCAGCCTCTCGGGCGCGCGCTGCGAGGCCGGCCGCCGCGCGGTCTACGACGCCTGGGGGAATCTCAGCTGCAGGTCGACGACCAGGTCGAGCAGGTGTAGCCAGCAGTCAGCGAAATGCAGATCTTCTGCCCCGAGCAGGTGCAGCAGGTCGCCGCCGACCCGCAGGTGACCGAGCCGCAGATCTGCCCGGTGCCCCCGCCGCTGCCGCCCGAGCCGCCGCTGCCACCCGAGCCGCCGCTGCCGCCGCCCCCGGCACACGAGCCGCAGCCCTCGGAGGTGACCTCGCTCACACACGAGCTGTCCCACTTGGTCGAGCAGCAGTACGGGTCCGCTGCGCAGACGCAGGCTTGGATGGACGCATTGGTGCAGCCCGGCGTGCTGTGCGACGTGCAGCAGTTGTGAGTGCCGCCGCCGCCCGATCCGCCGCTGCCGCCGACGCCGCCACTGCCTCCAGCTCCGACGCCGCCGCTGCCTCCGGCTCCGACGCCGCCGCTGCCTCCGGCTCCGACGCCGCCGCTGCCTCCGGCTCCGACGCCGCCGCTGCCGCCGACTCCGACCCCGCCGCTGCCTCCGGCCCCGACCCCGCCGCTGCCTCCGGCCCCGACCCCGCCGCTGCCTCCGGCTCCGACGCCGCCGCTGCCTCCGGCCCCGACCCCGCCGCTGCCTCCGGCCCCGAC
>JAKLKA010000141.1 GCA_023150915.1 Polyangiaceae bacterium | reverse complement strand
CGGGCGGCGCCGGCGGCGCCGGCGGCGCGAGCGGGGTAGGCGCGACTGCAGGCTCGAGCGGGGCGGGGGCAGGCGGCGCGGAGGTGGGCGGCTCAGGCGGCGCGGCCGGCGCGGCAGGGGTCGCGGGGGCCAGCGACGCGCCTGGCGCCGCACCGCCAAAGTACGTTCCGGCAAGTGAGACCGGTTCGGACGACAGCCCGGCGTGCGGCGCGGCGAGCATCGTCGGGTCCAGCCCCGAGCCGCGACCGGGCGGTGCGCTCTCGGCGGTGTTGGCCCTCGGCCTGATCAGCTGGCGCCTTCGCCGAAAAGGGCGCTGATCGTTTCTCCGGGGCGACCACGCGCGGGCGTCGCGATCACACGCCTTGCGACTCGCGAGCGCTCGCCTGAGGTGGACCCTCGATGCGGGGAGTGATAGCTCACTCTGCAATGCGCCGGCTCATGGCATTCGCGACGCTGCTGCTTCTCGGGTCGGTCAGCGCAGCGGGTTGCTCCGGCTCCGACTCCGCCGCCGAAGCCACGCCGTGCGGTCGCTTCTGTATTCGTTTTGCCCTGGGGAAGAACTGCGGCGAGGCCAGCAGCTGCGAGTCGGATTGCACCGCAACAGCCGCCACGTGCCCAGGGCACGCGACCAAGATGCTGAGCTGTCTGCGCGGGCTCGAGTTCGAGTGCACCGCGCCCGGGCAGGCCGTGGCAAAGCCGAGCGCCGGCGCGTCGGGCGAGTACGCCTACCTGAACAGCGCGAGCGGCACACTGGAAGTGCAGGACGCCACCTGCGCGGACGCGGTACGCGAGTTCCAGGCCTGCCCCACGGGCAGCGGCGGCGCCGGCGGCAGCTCGGGCTACGGTGGGACCGGTGGCTTCGGCGGTGCGTCGGGCGGAGGCAGCGGGGGCGGCGGTACCGGCGGCGGCGCTGGGGCGGGCGGTGGTGGCACTGGAGGCACCGGCGGCACCGGCGGCAGCTGCCCGACCCAGCATCCGTACCACTGTGCGAGCAGCGGCACCTGCTGGAAGGCAGAAATGGACTGCTCCAGCGTGACCCAGTGTGGCACCGACTGGGTCGGCTGTACCGCGATCGAGTCCCAGAAGAACGAGGCGGTGGACTGCGCCTTCGGGGCGTGTGTCGCCACGCCCGCCACCTGTGCCGGGAACGCGAGCTACCCCACGTTCTGCCCCGGGTCGGGCGGCGCGGTCCCCAGCTGTTGGAGCTCGGGCACCGCCTGCAACACCGTGGTCTACTGCAACGGCGTGGGCGGCAAGTCCTGCAGCTCTGCGAGCCAGGCGGTGGACTGCGTGGCCAACAAGTGCCTGACTCCCGAGTCGACCGAGTCGACCGACGCTGCGTGCAGCAATGGCAGCGACGACGACGGCAACGGCTACGCGGACTGCAAGGACTTCCATTGCAGCGCGAACCCTTCGGTCACCGTCTGCAAGTCCGAGAACGACGACGCTGCGTGCAGCAACGGTCTCGACGACGACGGCAACGGTTTTGCGGATTGCAAAGATCTGAACTGCCAGATCAGCCCCGCGGTGACGATGTGCAACACCGAGAATTCGGACGCCGAGTGCCACGACAGCGTGGACAACGACGGTGACGGCAAGACCGATTGCGCCGACGCCACGTGTTTCGGCAGCCCGTTCACCCAGTGCCCGTGACCGCAATCCCGTAAGGCCAGTCGCCGCGGCGTTGCCTGATTCGTCGGCTTCGCCTGGTCCGGAACGACGCCATTTCCTCGCTCATCTCGAGCAGGTCGCGACTCTTGGTGCCGGTGAAGCCGACGGTGGTATGGTTTCCAGGCTGCGGACGACCCGAGCGAGGACCGCGTGACAGCCTGGGGACCTGGATACGAGATTGCCGGACGCTATCGGCTGCTGGACCTGGTCGGTCGGGGCGGCATGGGTGAGGTGTGGCGCGCAGAGCACCTGGCGCTGCACTCCCAGGTCGCGGTCAAGCTCATCGATCCGAAGGCAGCGAACAACGAGGGCGTCCTCAAGCGTTTCATGCAAGAGGCACGCGCTGCCGCTGCCCTCGAGAGCCCCCACGTGGTCAAGACCTTCGACTTCGGCGTCGTGGACGGGACGCCGTACATCGTCATGGAGCTCTTGCAGGGCGAAAGCCTGGCCCAGCGCTTGGAGCGCGCCCACCGCCTCTCCCCAGCCGAGACCGCCCGCGTCATGCGGCACGTGGCGCGGGCCGTGGGCAAGGCCCACGAAGCCGGCTTCGTTCATCGCGACCTGAAGCCGGACAACGTCTACATCGTCGGGAACGACGACGAGGAGCTGATCAAGGTTCTCGACTTCGGCATCGCCAAGGCCATCGGCGGCCGTTTCGAGGACAGCGCGGCGCAGACCCGCACTGGGGCGCTGCTCGGCACGCCGTACTACATGAGCCCGGAGCAGGCGCAGGGGGACCGTAGCGTCGACTTCCGCTCCGACCTGTGGTCCATGGGCATCATCGCGTTCGAGTGTCTGACGGGCGTGCGGCCGTTCGACAGCGAGGGGCTGGGCTCGCTGGTGCTGAAGATCTGCGCGGGGCCGGTGCCGCTGCCATCGCACCATGCGCCGGTTCCGGCCGGGTTCGACCAATGGTTCCTGCGCGCGGCCGCTCGTGAGCCCGCACAGCGCTTTCAGTCTGCTCGCGAGCTGGCGACGGCGCTCAGCGATGTGCTCCTGGCCCCAGGGCTCGGCGAGGCAACGGGCACGGGTGCGGTGCAGTGGCCGCAGCCGGCCGCCCCGAGGGTGTCCACGTTCAGCAGCGCGGTGACCCCGGTGCCTGCGCCCAGCGGCGCGGAGGCCAGTACGCCCTGGAACGCCCTGCCTCGCCCGTTGAGCGCCACGACCAACGGCGCGGGCAGCGCCGAGGTGACGGTCCCGGCGGGGAGGTCGAGCGCCAAGGGGTGGGTCGCCGTCATCGCGGTGCTCGGCGTGTTGAGCCTCGGCGCCACGGGTCTGATCCTCCGCGGCGTGCTAGCGCGGGGCACCGGCGCCCCGCTCGAGACCAACGTGGGAGCTCTGCCTGCGCCCAGCGCCGAGCTCTCTGCGATGCCCAGCACCGACGAGCCTGCTCCACCACCGAGCGCGGTCGAAGCTCCCTTGCCGTCCGCCTCTGCCAGTACGTCCCCCAAGCCCGAGCCCGTCTCGGGCCCCGCCCGAGGCACGCCCACGCCCAAGAAGGACGCCGGCGCCGCGGCGGCCACGCCACCGACGACCCGCAAGGGGCGCCTCGGATTCTGAGCTGTCATCATGATTCCACTTCTCGCTCGTTCATCGGTCTTCCTCGCGCTGCTCTTCACCTCGCTCGTCGCCAGCGCCGAGCCCGACGCTGCGACCAAAGAGAAGGCCCGTGCCCTCGGCAACAAGGGACTGAGCTTCTACGACAACGGTGAGTTCAAGCCTGCGATGGAGCATCTGGAGCAGGCGTACCGCCTGTATCCCGCCCCGACGCTGGGTCTTTATTCCGCGCGTGCGCTCGCGAAGATGGGCCGGCTGACCTCGGCGTCGGCGCGGTACCTTGCCGTGATCAAGATGCCGCTCGCCGCCGACGCGTCCGAGCCGTTCAAGCAGGCCGTCGCCGATGCAACGGCCGAGCGCGCTCTGCTGGTCGAGCGCATTCCTCGGCTGCGGGTCGAAATCGTGGCCGCCTCGGGAGAGGTGGTCGTCCGCATCGACGGCGCCCCGGTCGCCGTGAAGGACCTCGGCGAAGGCGTCTGGCTCAACCCGGGCGCTCACGAGATCCACGGCCAGCACCCCGGCAAAGAGGTGAAGATGCAGGTCGCGCTGCAAGAAGGGGAGACCAAGACCGTCACGCTCGATCTGGCCAGCGCCGGCGCGCCTGTGCCCGCAGGTCCGCTGCCGACTACGCCGCCGGTGCAGCCCTCACCTCCCGCCGCTGCGCCCCCGCGCACCGACCCGCCTCTCGGCTCGTCCGGCGCGTCGAGCCAGAGCGATCCCGGGCTGCAGGCCGACGGCGGGCGCGGCTCCGGCGCGCGCACGGCGGGTTGGGTCCTGATCGCGGTCGGCGGGGTGGGGCTCGGCGTGGGCGCCGGCGCTGCCATCTTCGCCAGCATCAAGAAGAGCGACCTCGACAAGAACTGCAAGCCCGACCTGGACCACTGCCCCGAGGCTTCGCGCGGCGTCGTGGACGAGTACAACACCGCGCGCACGGCCTCGACCGTGGGCTTCATCGCCGGCGGGGTCGGCGTCGCGGCCGGAGCGGTGCTGCTCGCAACCTCACCCAAGCCCAAGCGCGACAAGGCTCACGTCACACCCTGGGTGGGTCTGGGCAGCGCCGGAATGCGCGGCACGTTCTGATGGCGCGCGCGGCGCGGCGCCGGGTGGGCCGTCAGAACTCGGCACCAGCCATGAGAAAGCCACGGCTGCCGGTGACGTTCTCTTCGGCCTTCAGCCCGCCGCCCTCGATCGTGTAGAGGTTGATCTTGTAGTACTGAAACATCGCGTCGCCGCGGAGCCGCACGCTCGGGCTGACCGGGAACATCACGCCGACGCCGAGCCCGAGCTGCACGCCGGGGCGCGCGCCCTCCAGGCTGTCGCAGCCGCTGAGACCCCCGGATTCACAGGTGGCTTTCGTGGCGTCCAGGACGTCCTCCAGGTCGCCGGACGGCATGAGCGCCTTCACGCCCAGCTGTCCGCGCGGAACGATCCACACCTGGGGCGATACCGGGATAGCAGCCTCGATCACGAACGATACGTCCAGATCGCTCCCCACGGTGAAGTCGTTCGCGCCCGGGACGTCGGGCTCGATGTCGTATTCGGGCAGGTAAGCGATCCCTGGACCCAGTCGGAGGGCCGACCCGACCTGAAACAGGACATCCGCACCGATCCCGAAGTCCGTCTGGTGATCGTAGTCCAGGTCCGAGGTTGCGCCGCACGCGCTCCCGTCGCAGGCAATCTCGCCCGATCCGAACACCCCCAGCATCAGTCGAGGCACGAACGCCACGCTGCCCAGCCGGTGCGGCTGCTTCTGGGGTGGCGGCGGCTCGGCCACGGGCGCGGGGCCATAGCCGGGTGGCGGTGCCCCGGGCGGCGTGCCCGGAGGCGGCGCGGGCGAAGGCGCCACGGGCGGCGGTGCTGCGGGCGGAGGCGCAGCCGTTGGCCCAGGCGCGGTGGCGCTGGGCGGCGGCGCCACCGGGGCGGCTGCGCCCGGCAAGCACTCGCCCTTCGCCGAGCAGGTCTCACTGGCCGCGCAGGGCGGGTTGCACGCCGACACGCAGGTGCCGCTCGCGCAGACGAAACCCGTCCGGCACTCGGGCACGCAGGTCTGCGCGGCGGCGATGCTCGGGCCGAGCCAGGTCCCCATCGCAACAGCGACGCCGAAACCACTCAGTCGGATGCTTTTCCACACTGTCCCCATGCACTTTCGACTAGTCGAGGCCCCTGGGGACCGCAAGTCCGACACGGAGAGGGCACGCGCGCGCCAACCGGACCGTCGGTCCCCGGTCCGCGCACGCCCGCGCGGCGCCGAGGCGGACGCGAATTCGGCCCAGAGTTGCAGCGCGATCTGGTATCAAGCGCCGCAGCACGGCGGGCAGCTCCGCCTCAGGAGGGACCATGCCCTTTCGACTGCTCCTCTCGTTCGCGTTCATCGTGCTCGGCGTGGCGCTCGCGCCAAGCTTCGCTCAGGCTCAGCCTGCCGCTGCGTGCGTGCCCAAGTGCCGATCGGGGTTCACTTGCGTGAAGGGGGCCTGCGTGCCGGCCTGCAACCCGCCCTGCGCGGCGGGCGAGACCTGTACGGGGCAGGGCGAATGCGTCTCGGCCTGCAACCCCCCCTGCGCCAGCGGCGAAGTATGTTCGCCTGCCGGCCAGTGCGTCTCAGCCTGCAACCCCGCGTGTCCCGCCGGCCAGGTCTGCACCCCCAAAGGCGAGTGCGTCTCGGCCTGTAACCCCCCGTGCGCCGCGGGGGAGACATGCACGGCCCAGGGCGCATGCCAGGCCAGCGCTCCGCCCCCGCCTCCGCCGGCGCCTCCGCCCGCGGCAGCACCCGCGGCCGCCGTGGGCGCGCCGGCCTCTCCCCCGCCCAGCGCTGGGCCCATCGCTCCCACGCGCGCCGGGGTGCACACTCACGACGGCTTCTACTTCCGCTTCGGCTTCGGCTTTGGCTCGCTGTCGGGCACGGTCAAGGACGAGATCGGAGGGCAATCGGTCGATGGGGACGTGTCGGGCACCGGCTTCGGCGGCGAGCTGGCCTTCGGCGGCACGGTGGCACCCGGTCTGGCGCTCGGGGGCGGCATCTACGGCACCACCATCTCGGAGCCCGAGTACGAAGCCGACGGCCTCAGCTCGGACGGCGGCGCCATCGGGATCTCGCTGATCGCGCCCTTCGCCGACTACTACTTCAACCCGGCCTCGGGCTTCCATCTGCAAGCGGCGCTCGGGTACGCCATGATCACCGCGGCAGAGGGCGACCCCTACCCTTACGAGGACGCGTCGGGCGGCGGCGTGGGGCTGATGCTGGGAGTCGGGTACGAGGCCTGGGTCGGCGAGCAATGGGGTCTCGGAGGGCTCGCGCGGGTGCTCTACTCTTCAGGCAGCGTCACCGGCGACGACAGTGACGAGAGCAAGGACTACACCGGGACGGTCTTCTCGGTGCTGCTCACGACGACCCTTCACTGACGCGCACAACGGGTCGCCGGATCAACGGTACGGCCCGGGGAGCTTGTCGACCCACTCCGCGGCGCCCGCGGTGGGAACGAAGCGCCGGCCGTCGAAGCGAAAGTCGACCGTGGCGCGCGTTGCCTTGGGCATGAAGCGCTCGGTGGGCGTGCGATCGATCCCGGGGCGGATCGCGCGACACAGGGCTTCGAGCTTCCGGTCGCGGCGCTCGTCGGCTTTGGACATCGAGTAGCTCACGTCCAGGCGAAGGTCGGCGACCCCGTCCGCGTCCACGTCCTTGGCGGTCATGGCGCGGATCTCCGCGCCGACGATGTCCATGCCGACGTAGCCGCAGGCAGCGTCGGCCATGGAGTTTGCCGTGACGAGGCTCTCGCGTTCGTGTTTCGGAGGCACGCCCGCGACGAAGCGGTGGGCGACGATCGTGTCGCGCGTGTGCCCTCCGCTCGCGAACCGGTCCAGGCAAACCAGCACGGCTCCCGAGGGTGCACCGAACACCACACACTGGTAGGCCGAGATCTCGGGCAGAAGCAGCAGCGGGCGATAGTGCCAGCTCGACTCCACCTTCTCGACCAGCACCGACCCGCTGCCGCCGTCATCCATCGAGTGACACCCCGAGAGCTGCAACAGCGCCTGGTCCGCGCCGGCGCCCGTGAAAGCGCCCGCATGGACGGCTGCCAGCTCGCGAAACACCGCGGGGTTCTCGGCGATGGTCCCGTCCGGAAGCGGGCTGGCCTCACCGAAGGGCGGGCAACCGCGACACCCGACGTGCACCTTGCTGCCTTGGCGCCGGACCGCCGCAGCGCACACCGACTGAGCGAACACGAGCTTCTGGGCGTCCGCGCCCGGGGGAGCTTTGGCGGGGGGCGGGGGAGCGGGCACGGCAACCGAAGCCGGAGCGGCGGGCCCGGCGTCGCTCGGCAACGGCGACGCTGTCAGCGCGGGGGGCCGAGCCGTGGTCGCAGCCGGCGCCGTCGGCGGTGGCGGCTCCGACGGTTCTACCGGTCGCGGAGCGGGGGAGCAGGCCAGGGCGGCGAGCGCCCACCCCAGGCCAGGTCGGCGACGGCCGCGGTGACGGCCATGCACTCGACCACACGCACCGCGCAGCGCGGACCACCCAACCCACGGCAGCTTCGTGACACGCACGCGGGCAACCTATCTCACCGTGGTCCAGGTCGCACGCGTCTCGAATCGAGACTCGCGAATTCGCGTTGACTGCCGCGCGGGCCTCGTGGTGGCCTGTCCCCCACTCCGTTCAGTCAGTTGCGCTGACGGTGATCGAGGGAGAGGTGCCATGAACGTTCGCACGGTTTCGTCACGCACTCGGTTGCAAGTGAAGCGCGGATTGGGTCTTGGCCTCGTCGCGCTGGCCCTGGTCGGACCCGCATCGGCGCAACACAAGGCACCGGCGAAGACTCCCACCCGTACGCAGCAGCTGACCGCAGCCCAAGAGGCGGCGATGACGAGCTTCCTGAAAGCCTGGCAGGCGTTCGACGCTGCCAAGCGGCGGCAGGGGCACGGCTCCAACGCACGCCCCCACTACCTGGTGACCGGTGACAAGCCGGGGGGCGTGTCGCATCTCTGCAAGGCGAAGGCGACTCTGCCGGCCAAGGCATGCGTCGCGCCTGGCAGCGAGCCGGCGATGCCCCCGAGCTTCAAACCACGCTGCAAGCACTGCGACAAAAGCGCGCGGGATGCGGCATGGGATGCCTACAACACACGGCTTCTCGCCCTCGAATTTCTCTCGTCGCTGCGAACTCTGAACGCCAAGATGGGCTACTGGGGCGAGTGGCTCGGGCTGGCCAACAACATCTACGATTTCCTTTCCGCGCTCACTGGTCCCGGCGCCATCGGCTTCAAGGCCGCCAAGTGGGCGGGGGGTCAGATCCTCACCGCGGCCACGTCGGCAGCGAAAGCGGCGGCGACGAAGGCTGCGGTGCAGGCAGTGCTCGACGCGCTGGGTACCGGCATGAACGCCGACGACCTGAACTCTGCCACGGCGTTCGACGCGGCAATGGCGAAGGCGGACCTCGCCGTCAAGCCATACAAGACCGCGTACGAAAAGGCGAACGCCGACTGGAGGAAGTGTCGCAGCGACGCCGCAGGCGCGCAACAGGTCCCTGTCGACACCGCTGCCGAGGCCAACGCCTGCAACCAGGCCGCGCAAGCGCAGTACGACGCGAACATGCAGGTGGCCATCAACGCTTGGTTCGCGTGGTTGAAGACCAAGCGCGCGTACGACGAATGCCTCGAACACAATCGCCACCTCGAAGTCGAGATCGCGACCTATCAGACCA
This sequence comes from Polyangiaceae bacterium, assembly GCA_023150915.1. GTDB lineage: Bacteria > Myxococcota_A > Polyangia > Polyangiales > Polyangiaceae > JADJKB01. Next base: position 8,811 of record JAKLKA010000141.1, on the reverse strand, counting down.
CGCCGTGCCCGCCCGGGACCGCCGTGGGCAACTAAGAGCCGCTCGGTCGATTCGCCGGCTCGCCTGGGGCCTCGAGCACCGTCGAACGCGTACGTTCCACGCCGATCGCCCACCCTTTTGCTCGCCCATTGCGCTAGGCTCCGCCACCATGGAAAGGCTCCCTCTGCGCTCCGTGCTCCTGGCTTTGCCGCTGGTGCTCCTCACCGGCTGCCCCGACCGCAACCTGGTTCGTCCCGCCGACCCCAACGCGGCAGCGGCCCGCGGCTCAGAGAGCGTCTACGTGATCGAAGCCAAGGGGCATCCTTTGGTGGTCGACTGGCAACCCGAGCACCGCGGCGACCTGGAAGTGGCGATGCGTGAAGGCGTGGCGGTGGTGACCTACGACGCCGGCGGGTTGCGGTTGCTCAAGGACTGTCGCATCGACGGCAACTACGGCTTCATCGGGGTCAACACCAAAGAGCAGATCGTGCGCCTCGAGTCCGCCGACGAGGTGAAGGCCAATCTGCCCGCCGCGGGCCTGGGCATTCTGGCCAACGTGGGCGGTGAGCTCGGGCGCAGCCAGCAGCTCGACGTCGCGATCGTGATGGTGGGCAAGAAGAAGACCACCTGGGCCACCGCGTCGAAGAAGGACCTGAAGGGGAGCTGCCAGGGCGCGACGCACTTCGTCCGGGGGGCCACCATCGGTGCCTTCGCGATGAGAACCGGGGCGAAGGGCAGGGCGCGAACCGTCGCCGAGCTGTTCGGAAGCGGCGTCGCGGCCGACCTGTCCCGCAGCAAGAGCGTGGAGAGCGTCGACGGTGCCCTGGACGCGTGTCGCAAGGCTTCGCCGGAGGCGGAAGGCCCGCCGTCGCAGTGCGGCGCCCTGATCCGTCTGGAGCTCGTTCGCCTAGGCGAGCGCAGCGCCCAGCACGCCCAGGCCGCGGCCGCCGCCACGCCTCAGGCCACGCTCGAGGCCGAGGCTTGCCCGCAAGGGTTCGTCTTCTCCGAGGGCAAGTGCACCAAGCCCGAGGCCGCCACGACGCACGTCTGCAAGCTGGGCGACGTGCGTGACTGCAGCGTGCAATGTGAAAAGGGCAACGCCCAGAGCTGCGACGCGCTGGGCATCATGTTTGCGCTCGGACAAGGCGTGAGCCAAAGCCACGACGAGGCGGCAAAGCTCTTCGCGAAAGCGTGCGAAGCGGGCTGGGCCAACGCCTGCTTCAACCTCGGCGTGGGTTTCGAGAACGGGCGTGGTGTGCCCAAGGATGGCGCCAAGGCGGTGAAGCTCTACGCCATGGCCTGTGGGGAGGGGCTGGCCATCGGTTGCGCTTCCGCAGGGCGCTCGATCTTGTGGGGCCTGGGCGTCCAGAAAGACCCGACGACCGGCGTGAAGCTCTTGCAGATGGGCTGCAACGGCGGCGACGAGTCCGCGTGCAGCGATCTGGGCGTGATGGTGCTGGGCGGCGTGGGCGGCCTCACCAAAGACGACAAGGTCGCCGCCGGGCTGTTCAAGCGCGCGTGTGACGGGAACGTGGCGATCGGCTGCACGAACTACGCCTACATGTTCGAGTTCGGGCGCGGCGTGCCCAAGAGCGCGCCGGTCGCTGCGGAGATTTACGACAAGGTGTGTGACTTCGACCCATCCACCTGCGTGTGGCGCGGCGTCATGCTGATGGCCGGCCTGGGCGGTCGCAAGAAGGACGCGAAGCAGGCGGGGGCGGAGTTCCAGAAGGCCTGCAACAAGGCTCAGCAGACGGGCACGGCCGGGACCTCGGGCGAGCTCTTGGCGTGCATCTTGACCAATGAGCTGTACGGCGCCAAGAACCGACTCGACTCACAGATGGCCGATGCAGCGGCCCAGACCTGGTCGGAGACGTGCAAGGCGGGGACCGCTCGCGACTGCACGCAGCTGGGGCTGGTGGCTCTGGCCGCCGGGCAGAAGGCGCAGGCGAAGCAGCTGGTGTCGCACGGCTGCACGACCGGTGACCCCTGGGCCTGCGAGCTGGCGAAGCACGCAGCCTTGAAGTAGGCGTGTCCGCCCGGTGTGAACGCGGCTGACGAAGTCTTCGACCGGCAGCGCATTCACCGCCGCCCAGCACCGCCCTCGCGAAGCAAGCGCGACGAGGTCCGAGGCACGGGTCCGGTGCTTGACGCGTCGAGATGACCACATCATAGTGGTCACGTGAAGAAGATCGCGGCGGCAAAGTTCAAAGCGACCTGCCTCAGCCTGATTGACCGGGTGGCCGAGACCGGGGAGCCCTTGGAGGTCACCAAGCGTGGCAGGGTCTTGGTTCGACTCGTGCCGGCGCGAGCGCGAGAGCCACGACCAATCTTCGGTGCCGCGCGGGAGTCGATCCTTTATCTCGCGCCCGACGAGGAACTGTTCTCGACCGGAGTGGTCTGGGATGCCGGCCGTTGAGGCGGTTGTCCTCGACACCCACGTCTGGCTCGACGTTGCGTTTGGGCGCGGGCGGGTCGCACGCCGCCTCATGCGCAAGTTGGAGCGCGCGGGGGAGGCCGGTGTCCTCTACGTCGCCGCGATCACGCCATGGGAAGTCGCGATGCTCGCTGGTGCCGGAAAGCTCAGAGTTTCAGGCCCGCTGCTCGGCTGGCTCGTCGGAGCCTTGGCGGCGACCCAGACTGCCGTGGCGCCGCTCGAACCAGAAGTCGCGGTCGACGCTGTGGAGCTTCCGGCGTGGCAGCACGGCGATCCCGCTGATCGATTGATCGTCGCTACGGCCAGGCGCTTGGACGCGACCCTCGTCACCCGGGATGCCGCCATCTTGGACTACGCCGGCGAGATGAAGAGTGTGCGGGCCATCGAGCCGAGTTGACCTCGTAGCTCTGCGCGCTGCCGTACTGACCACCCTCGGCCCGCTGGTCGTCAACGTGGAAACCGATCGACGAGAAGTCCGGCTTCCTGGGCCTGCCCGTGGCCGAGTCCCGCCGGCCCGGGTACGAGCACCTGACCCAAGGCTCGGCGTCGGTGTTGTTCCCGCGAAGCATTGTTGGCCGTTCGGACAGACGGTGCCGCAGGCCCCGCAGTTCTTCGGGTCCGACTGCACCATGGTGCACACGCCGCCGCACTTGATGCCGCCGGGGGGACAACCACACGTGCCGTTGAAGCACGAGTCCGGCGGCGTGCAGACGTTGCCGCAAGCGCCGCAGTTCTGCGGGTCGGTGTCGAGAATGGCGCACTTGCTGCCGCACTTCATCGTGAAGGGCGCGCAGTCGCACACGCCACCCACGCAGACCTGGCCGAGACTGCAGGCCTTGCCGCACGCGCCGCAGTTCTGAATGTCCGTCGCCAGATCCGCGCAGCCCGTCCCGCACTTCGTGGCCCCGGGGGCGCACACGAGCAACTGCCGAAGCCGACCTGATTGGGCTCCGAAGAGCTCCGTTCGCGGCTGCTGTCCACCATGGTCCCCAGCGCAGAGAGTACCAGGCACACGTTCGCCCTGCACGCGAGCGTGCTCGAAGCGCTCGAAGCGCCCTAGCCGCCGAGCCGGACTTCCGCTGAGAGGCGCGCCGCCGGGTTCAGACCCGCTCACTCGAGCGTCTCAAGATGGGCGATCGAGGTGACCGTGACGTCGCGATCCAGGGGGAACGGGGCGTCGACGCTTGGCACGACGACGAAGAGGTGACTGAGCTCGAGCAGCTCCCGCGCCTTCTTCATCGATGGCGTCAATCTGGGCCGGTCCGTGTACTTCACCTCGAATCCGATCCGCTTTCCACCGCGATGGACCAAGAGATCGAGCTCGGCCTCGGCGTGAACGCCCCAGAAGAAGCACTCGTCGGCCGAGACGCCGCACCGCCTCACGATCTCCTCGAGCGCAAAACCCTCCCATGACGCTCCGAGCTTGGGATGGCTCTCGAGCGCAGCGCGCGTGGGGATGTCCAGGAGGGCATGGAAGATGCCGCTGTCGCGGAAGTAGACCTTGGGAGACTTCACCTGGCGCTTGCCGATGTTCTCGTGCCACGGCTGCAAGGTGCGCAGCATGAACGTGGCGGTGAGGATGTCGAGGTATCGGCGCGCGGTCTTGTCGGAGATCTGCAGTGAGCGCGCCAGGTCGGAGGCGTTGAACACCTGTCCGTGGTAGTGCGTGAGCATCATCCAGAACCGACGAAGCAGCGCCGCGGGGACGTCGATGCCCAGCGCCGGAAGGTCCCGCTCGAGGTAGGTGGCGATATAGGCGCGCCGCCACACGAGACTATCCGCAGCGGACCTCGCGAGGTATGAGCGTGGGTACCCGCCGCGAAGCCACAAGCGCTGCTGAGCTTCGACCTCCGCGCTCGAGAAAGGCGTGACCTCGCGGTACACGATGCGCCCCGCGAGTGATTCCGAGCTCTGCTGGAGCAGGTCGCGCGAGGCAGAGCCGAGGATCAGAAAGCGTAGCCCGCGCCGATCGGCCAAGACACGCAAGACGGGGAACAGGTCAGGACGGCGCTGGACTTCGTCGAGCACCACCCAGCCCCGGTGTGCCTCCAGGGCCAAGAGGGGTTGGTCGAGCCTCGCCAGATCGAGGGGGTTCTCCAAGTCGAAGGCGAGCACACGACCCCGGAGGTCGCGCAGCACCTGTCGCGCCAGTGTGCTCTTGCCCGACTGCCGCGGGCCGATGAGGGCGACCACCGGGTGAGTGCGCGCATCGGACCGGATCTTCGCGATCAGACCACGGCGCAGAATTTCTGCCGGCACGTCGGTAGGGTATCTGAAACTTCGGAGCGCTACTCCGAAATTTCAGACTTCGGAGGGGGAAGCCGCTAGCGGGCGCCAGAGCCGCTCTGGGGCTGGCGGGCGCTGCGCCATTCCGGCACACCGACAACGAATGCCGAGCGGCTCCGTACGAGGAGCTGCGGAGACCTGACTTGACCACCCTCGCGACCACATCAGCGAACAGCCGCGTGACTCGGCTGCAGAGCTCACGGTCGTAGGCGATGCGAGCGCGCAGCTCGAGTGGTGCGATCGGTGGGAGCTACGAGCCCAGCGCTCCCCCGGAAGGCTGCCTGCTCGAGGCGATCGTGGCGTTCTATCTGAAGTCGGGCACCACCAAGCCGATCTTCTCTGGCGCCGTGCAGAGGTTGGTGGCGGACGCGCCATGCGACAAGGTCGGTGACTCCACTGTTGCCACGCCGATACTCGACGCCACCTGGTGACTGGCGCCGCCGAAAGCGAGCACCAGGGCGCCGGGCTGACCTCGGTCGGCGCACGTGGGGGCGGGATGGACTTCAGCGGCAGAGGCCGTCCACGAAGCGGTCGGCGTCGCGGCCGCTCGTCAGTCTCACGAAGCGCAGCTCAGGGTTGTCGCGCATGAGCCCGCGGTACAGCACACGGTAGGCCTCGTGTTTCTGCCAGGCCCACGCCACCACCGAGCGCTCGGGGTCGAAGCTCCGGAGGTTGACCCAGCGCTCGCGGTTGCCATTCCACAGCTCCACTCGCAAGACCACGCGACGAACCGTTCGGAGCACGACGCGCTTCATCACTTCGCGGCGTGGGAGGTCGAGCCACACGACGCAATCGGCACGCGGCCAGACGATATCGCGAACGACAGCGTAGTTCCCGTCCACGAGCCAGCGCTCGCAGCGCGTCCGCTCGTCCACCACACGCCGGAACTCGTCGTCCGGCAGCTCGACCCAGCCGGCCTGGTGGCGGATTGCGTCGAGCTCGATGTGCGGCGCGCCGAGATGCGCGGCGATGCGCGCGGACAGCGTCGTCTTCCCCGACCCAGAGTTGCCGACCACGACGACACGCCGCATGGTTGAATTCTACACGCCGACCGCCGCTGTTGCCGATGGTTCCGGGTCTTCGAAGGAGGGGTGGATGAGCCGGCCGCTCAAAGGCCGATCCACTCGGTTGCCGTTGATGACGGCGACCAGGCGATCAACCGCCGCTGAGCGGAACGACCGCGGCGTCGAGCGCTGCGGTCAGAACTCCGAAGTGCTTCGTATTGGGTGTGACGACGACCGCACCCTCAGCGCGTGCCGATCCCGGTGTCCACCGACGCCGAACGGCACGGCGCCGTCTTCACCAAGGCCCGGAGTCGCTTGGCGTGGTCCTGGCCACGAAGACGTCGCCGCCGTTGGCGGTGCCCGGCACGTAGCCCGAGCTCGTAAACGTGGCGCCGGCGACGTTGAGCTCGCCCTGGAACCCGCCGGTCAGCGCAAGGCCTGATTGGTGCGTGCTGAGTTGAACCCCAGTCGAGCCAGCGAGCATGCGTGCCCAAAGCGCCTTCCCGTTGGCGTCGAACGAGGCCACGAAACCGGTGGGGACGTCGGGGGCAGGCAGTGACACGTCGCCGAACGTCACATCGCCCTCGTATCTGCCCGCGACGACGAGGTGACCGAGGCCGTCGAGGCTCGCGCTGACCGCGTGAAGACTTCCCCCTGCGAGGAGCTCTCCGAGCAAGTACTCACCATTCGGTTTCCGCTTGGAGACGAACAACGCGCCCTGCCCCGCGTCGAGAATACCGCCACCCAGATCGACCTCTCCTTTCGCCGTACCGACTACGGTCACGCTTCCGTCCGCGCCGACGGCGCAATCGGAAGGGAAGACTTCGCCGGTCGCGAATTGATGCACCCACGTGACGCTGCCTGCACCATCGAGCGCCAGGATGAAGCCGTCGAATTCGTAGCCCTCGGCATGCAGTTCGCTACCGTCGAGCGTCATGTCACCGTTGAATGACCCCAGGACGGCAACACCGCCGTGACTCGCGGCTGCGACCGTGCCCAGAAGGACGCCTTCGCCGTCCGAGGCCGTGATCGCGCGGCTCCAGGAGACTTCCCCCGCGTCGTCCAGCCTGACGACGAACCCGTCTCGGGGGAAGAGGCCGCCGGAGAACCCGGTCAGGGTCTTCGGTCCGAAGGTGATGCTGCCTCCGAAACGACCGGTCACCACAGTTCCCCCGTCCGAGGTCACGGCGACGCTCGATGCACTGTCGGAGTCGTACTTGCTTCCGTAGGTGTGACTCCAGAGGTGCTGTCCGTTCGCGTCGTACTTGGCGATGAAGACGTCCGGACCGATGTCGTTCACTGTCACAGGGCCGCCGCCGAAGTCTGCGGCCCCAGTGAAGCCGCCCACGACCACGACGTGGCCTTCGGCCGTGGCGGCTAGCCGTCGCCACCAATTCCAGTCTCCTTCGCCCAAGCGCCGGCTCCAGCGGGGCTTGCCGAGGGCGTCGAAAGACGCGAGGAACAGGTCGGGAAAGAGGACGACGTAGTCCTGATTCGCCAGCGGTCCTCCGCCGAAATCCACGGTTCCGAAGAAGGAGCCGACGATCGTCGTGTTGCCGCACGCGTCGAGCGCCACGCCCTCGGCATTTTGATCGACTTCGTCGCCGAACCGACTCGCCCAACTCGAGCTGGTCGGAACCGGGTTGGTCACGCAATCCGCGGCCTCGGGGACCCCTGCGTCGCTCTGGGCGCCGCCGGTGCCAGCGGACCCGCCGTTCGGTCCTGCGGGTGCATCGTCACCCCGTGACGTCAGCCCCCCACAGGCCGCCGTCATCCCCAGCACAGACACAGCGGCCCACCTTAGCGGCCCGGACCGAGACATGGTGTTTCCCGGAAGCAGCTCCTGTGCCAGCGCCTGGCGGCGCAGCCTGGCACAGCCGCGGCTCTGAGTCCCCGCAGTCGCTTGCGCCCACCGCGCCGCCCGCGCCGCCCTGTTGACCGCGCGGCGCGACACGCAATAGGCCAGCGCGGCCGCGGCCCGCCCACTCGGTAGTCAGCGATACAATCCGGAGATGCGGGACCACCACGTCCAGCGAATCAGGTTCGCGATCAAGACCGACGACACGCTGGTACTGCGGGACCCGCCGGAATGGGGACCTCTGCAGCGCACGCAAGTTCGATGAACAGTCGACGTTGCGGACGCACACCGCGGGTGAGGCGCAAGGGTTGAAGATGACCGTGCGTGCGCTGATTCGACGCTTGGGTGAATACTGCGCCGACCCGAATGCCGCGCTGGAGCCGCTCACGCTCGCCGAGTTGCCTCGAGCCTAGGGGCCGACCGGGGCGCATGGGGCCAGGACCAGCTACACTCCCGTCACCCATGCGCCTCCTCCTCGCCGCGCTCCTCTGCTCCGCCACCGCCTCTGCCGCCACGACCTCGGAGAACGTCGCCAATTGAGCTGCCCCCACTCGCCTCGCTGCGCTCGGCGGTCTCCCCCCGACGCGGCAGCGCGCGCCGGTTGAAGTCGAGCCAAGACCCCCCGCGTCTTGCCGAGGGCGCGCGCCGCGCGCGTGGGGGAGACACCTCGCTCCGAGCCTGTCGAGTTTTCCCAACGGGAGTGCCAGTGCCGCTCCGCTCTGGGCGGCGCTCGCCTCGATGACGGCGTCGTGAGCTTCCTCGCCGTTCGCGACTGCCCGCACCGCGGCCGGGCTCTGCCCGTGTGGCGCACGAGTCGCGCCAGCCGCCAGCCCCCGCGAGTTCGTTGCCTGAAACCGACGCGCCAGCGTGGACTGTGAGGACAGAGGCGGCTGTCACGACTCCTGCGCCGAGTTTGGGCAAAGCCCGGCCGCGGTGCCGGTCAGGAGGTGCCATGGCTCGGAAGCCCACTCACTCGCACGTCATCGAAGCTCGGGCGCGCACCATGCGCTTCGCGCCGACGCCCACGGAAGAAGCGCTCTTCCGGGAGCTCCGCGGCGGGAAGCTCGGCGTGGTGGTCCGTCGCCAGTACATCATCGGCCGAGACATCGCAGACCTTGCGGTGCCCTCGCGGCGCGTCGTGATTGAGGTGGACGGTGCTTATCACGCTGCTCGCCGCGTTGCGGACGCGCGTCGAGACCGGGAGCTCGCTCGCCGCGGCTGGCGCGTGCTGCGGCTGCCGGCAGCGC
>JAKLKA010000006.1 GCA_023150915.1 Polyangiaceae bacterium | reverse complement strand
GGGCGAGCCGCCGCCGCCAGCGGTGGCGCCCGAGGCACCGCTGCCACCACTGGACGAGCCGCCCGTCGTGCCCGCGTCGCTTCCCGACGCGCCGCCGGTGGCGGCGCCGCCGTCACCGAAACCGGCCGAGTCGCCGCCCGAGCTGCAGGCCAACGCGCCGGCTACGAGCATCAGCGCGGCGGCAAGTCGCAGCTCTCGGAGCCGAGATCGAATCATGGCGGACGACGTACGCCGGCCGTGGCTGCCATCTTCCCCAGCGCCAAGCCAGTTGCTCCTCACGCCGTGATGCCTTGCCCGCGAGCCTAGCGCTGACGCAACCGCTCGAGCTCGGCGCGCATTGCCTGGTTCTCCGCGGCAAGAGCGGCAGCGCGCTTCGCCTCTTCTTCAGCCCGCTTTGCCTCTTCTTCAGCCCGCTTCGCCTCTTCTTCGGCCTGCCGGAGCGCCTGGTCGCGCGCCTCGACCAGCTCCGCCACCATGCCGTCGAGCTTTCCCACGAGCTCGTCCAGAAAGAGCAGGGGCGCGGTGCCGTGGTAGAAACGCAGCATCTTGTTCTCGACGGTCAGCGCCAGCCCCAGCACCTCCGACTGCATCCGACCCCCCTGGGGTACGACCCGCTCGTAGCTGGCTGCACCGGGCGCCAGCCGGTAGCCGTGGATGCGCCCAGCGGGGCGATCGAACACGAAGTACTCGGGGATGCCCAGCCGCGCGTAGCGGGTCACGTTGGTCGTGAAGTCCTTGGTCTTGTCGCCGCTGACGTGGATCTCGATCACCAGATCGAGCCCCTTGCCTTCCTTCGATACGATCCAGCTCTGGCGATCGTGGTCCTCCACATCGGTGACCGCCAGGATGTCCGGGCAGAAGCGCGGCTCGCCGGGATAGTAGGTCACGAGCTCACTCGAGACGTACACCCGGCGACCGATGCTGCGGAAGAACTCGCTGAGCGCGTCTCGGGCGCGCTCTTTGGGCTTTCGATGTGCGTCACCTTCGGGCGGATGAAGGTCGAGGGGCATGTCGCTGGGCAACGTCGCCACCACGCGGTCGCGCTCCGCAGGTGTCATCCGCTCCCACGTCTCGCGCGGGGGTGCGCGGGGATCGGCGGGGTCGACGACCCAGGCGGGCTCGGACATCGCGGCTCAGCGTACCACGAGGGTGCGAGAGCGCCCGGCTCTGATCGGTCGGACTGACAGGCACCCGAGTGATACAGTCCGGGCATGCGCTTCGGGCCACTGCTGCTGCTCTGGGTGGCCATCGCGGCGGCCTGCAGCGACGACGCGCCATCGGACGTCGCGGGAGGTGGGGCGGGCGGCGGGGGCAGTGGCGGCGCAGCCGGCAGTGGCGGCGCAGCCGGCAGTGGCGGCGCGGGTGGCAGCACCGGAGGGGCGACGTCGGGCGGCGGTGCGGGCACGGATGGCAGCGCGGGAATGGCAACTGGGGGAAGCGCGGGCGGGGACGCCGGGGGCCTCACCTGCAAGAGCGGCACAGAGACCTTCCACTTCGTGGTGTCCGGGGCCGAGCAATTCCGACGCATCCCTCTGCCCCTCGACGCCGGCGTCGAATACCGCCGGGTGGAGCTCAGCTTCAGCTACACGGCCACGGCGTGGAGCCCCACCTGTTACAACCCGGCGGCCGGGGGCGCGACCAAGAGCGGGTTCCCTGCGTTCGAGTCGCTCGTGGCCCTGAAGCGCGGCGCGCACTGGTGCAAGGGCGGCAACCTCTTCGAGCTGACGCTGCACGGGCCGGGGCCGGGTCACGGCGCGAGTGACAAGACGCAGGCCGAGACCTACTACAAGCAGCAGTACCACTCGGGCAGCGGGTGCGGCACGACCGACGTGGAGGCGAAGATCTTCTCCGGGAGCCATGGCATCAGCGCAGGCTCGAAGCACACGGCCAAGGTCGTGTTCGACGCAAGTCTGGGGACGCTGAGCGCCGATCTGGGTCCCACCCAGCACCAAGGCAACATCGCCCCCGGCGCGAAGCTGGTCGCCAACCCGGGCGACACCTGGAACGTCGTGCTGAGCTTCGACGGTGGCTACAAGGAGTGCTACGGCCCGCAGGGTCAAGAAGACCCCACCGCCCCGTGTTGCTGGTTGCCCAGCATCGGATGGGTGTTCGACGACCTGACGTGGAAGGTCTGCCACTGAGCCAGCGGCTCAGCCCAAGACCTCACGCAGAGTCGCCTCGTGCCCGTCGCTCTCGGCCTCACCTCGAGCGATCACCTCGTCCACCTGGGTGCCCTCGGTGTAGTCCCAGGCGCTCACCTCGATGGGGCGGCGCGGCGCGACGTAGTACCGCGGGCCGCCCTGGGGCAGGCCGCGCCACGGGCGCGTGAGCACCACCAGGTTCTTGCGCACGCTCGGCACCTGCTCGGCAACGAACGCGGGGGCGCCATCAATCAGTCCGCCGTCGACGTGACGCTCGCCGCCGATGCGCCCCAGGGGCGTGAAGGGCGGCGTCGCCGACGACGCGAGCACGAGCTCGGCGACCTGCTCGGGCGTATGGCAGCTGCGGAGGTCGTGGACCGCCGGGCTGAAGCCGGCGCGGGTCGAATAGCGGAGGTGCAGGCGGCGCGGGTGCAGGCGACGCTCGAGGCGATAGGCGGCGAGCCCGAGCAGCAGAGCGCCGGCCGTGGGAACGCGGCGCGGGATGCGCGCAGTGAGCACCAACACCGGAAAGGGCTGCGACCGCAGGCGCTCGAACCCGCCGTCAGCGAGCGCCGAGAGCAACACGGCGCGATAGATGGGGCCGTGCGGCGTCGGGTTCTCTCCCCTCAGCAGCCGCCGCGCGTCGAAGTTCTTGCGGACCCCTTTGCGCAGCTCGTGCCAGCGCTGGCGCGTCTCGGTTTGCCGCCCCGAGAGCAGCACCACCGCCACGCAGGCACCGGCGCTGCACGCTGCCACGGCGGCAACGCGCGGCAACAGCCGGTCGCTCCAGCGGTTCAGAAGTCCGAGCTGGTAGAACGCTCGGTTGCCGCCGCCGGCGAAGGTGAGGCCCAGGTCCCGGCTTGTCACGGGGCCAATCTGGCGCAGAAGGCCTGCCGCCGCCAGCTCACGCCGCGTGGCGCTTCTTCTTCGGCACGAACTTCCGGTCGAAGATCCGGATGCGACGCACGAGCAGGTCGAGCAAGAACATGGCGATGGCCGCCATGATGAACCGGCTCCACAGCTGCTCGAAGTAGACGATCTTCTCGCCCGCGGGGTCGAACACCTCTTTCGCCTCGGGGTCGACCTTGCCGCCGCCGGCCAGAGCGGCGCGGCTCAGGCGCTCGATGTCCGGCTCGAAGCTGGCGTACTCGCGCGGGTAAGGGTTCGAGACGTGGCCAAAGCTCTGGCCCACGCTCGAGATCTCGCCCTTCTTGTTCACCTTGTTGTGCTCGGCGCGGAGCAAGAACGAGCCATACTTCTCGAGCTGGAAGTCGGCTTCGTAGCGCCCGGGCGCGGTCTGCTTCATCGGCAGCTCGCGACGCTCGCCACCGGGCTCGGGGCCGATCACGTACAGCTTGCTCTCGATCTCGTTGTCGAAGCGCTCGTCCACCGTGAAGGCGTCGACCACCGCGTGCACCTTGCCGCCGACCACCTCGGTCTTCATGTCGAGCTCGCGGCGGTGCTTGTGCCGCATGTGCTCGCGCACCAGCTGGCCCCAGAACTTGCCGAAGCCCGCCCAGCGGATCCAGTCCACGGCCCACAGGTTCTTCACGTCGCTGGTCCAGGCCAGCGTGTGCCCCAGGCCCACCCGCCAGCGCGCCAAGATCGGCTCGCCGGTGTCCGAGGCCAAGATCAGCTGCGCCGGTGCTTCTTTCATCTGCGTGGCCACGTACCCGTGGAGCAGCGGCGCCGATGCGATCGACATGCCCTTCAAGAAGTCGGCCTGGTGCACCAGCTGCACCGGGAACCACTCTTCCACCGCGGCCTGCCGCGCGATCATCTCGGTCTCGCGGGTGAACACCTTGACCAGGCTGTTCGGATCCGGAACGGAGTGATACCGGCCGCCGCCGGTGTCGGCCAGCATGCGAAGCAGCTCGTGATCCGCGCCGTCACCGAGCCCCACGGTGGTCAGTGTGATGCTCTCGGCCAACATGGCCTGCGCCACGTCCTTCAAACCCTGGGTCGGCGCGCGCCCGTCGGTCAGCAGAATCACGTGCTTCTTCCGAGCCTGCACCACCGAGATGTCCTGATACGCCATGTCGAGCGCGGGGAAGATCTCGGTGCCACCCCCGGGCTGGATGCGCGCAATCTCGTTGTTGATGCGGCTGCGATAACGCGCCGGCTGGAACTTCACGTAGCGGATGGGCGTCGAGTCGAAGGCGATGATCTCGATCATGTCGTCGCCTTCCAGCGTGCCGACGGTGGCCTTGCAAGCGGCCTTCGCCATCTCCATCGGTAGGCCCGTCATCGAGCCCGAGCGATCGATCACCAGCGCCATGGCCACGCTGGGCATCTCTTTCTTGCGCTCGGCGTCCATGCGCACCGGCAAGATGCGCTCGACGGTGGTCCGGGCCCAACCGCCCAGGCCGTACCCCGCCTCGCCGCCGGCGAACAAGAAGCCGCCGCCCAGATCGCGCACGTACTTCTCGAGCAGATCTTGCGACGCCTCGCCGAACGCCTCGCGCGGAACGTCGGACACGATCACGAAGTCGTAGCGCTCCAGCTCTTTCACGCTGCTGGGGAACGCGCTGGGCGCGCGCACGTCCACGTCGAACTGCTGCGCAGTGAGCGCGCCCGACAGATAGGTGGCGCGCTGCGGCTGGCCCTCGACGTACAGCACCGTGGGCCGGCCGGGCACGTCCACCGTCACGGCGTACTGGTTGTTCTCGGGGAACTTGTCGTCCTTGATGTCTTGCAGCTTGAGCGCGTAGGTCACCTGCCCGCCCACCCGCACCACGCTCTTGAACTTGATCTCGTTCTCGCCCGCCTTGAGCTCGAGGTCCTTCACGCCGTCGAGCCCGTTCAGCGCCTCGCCCTGATAGAGCTGAGCGCGGGCGGTGGTCTTGCGGCTGGAATAGACGTTGGCCACCACGTCGAAGGGCTGGCCAATGTCCACCTTCTCGGGCACCTGCATGTGGCGCAGCGCCACCTCGCCGGGCGGCGGCCGGCGATAGGGCACCGCGTACACCTTGACGTCGAACCCCCGGGCGCGGTTCGCCTCGGCCAACAGGTCGCCGTCGGTCTCGACGCCGTCGGTGAGGATCACGGCGCGCTTCAGGTACCCCGGAGGGAACACGCCGTAGGCCAGCTGCATCGCGGCCTGCGCGTCGCTGCCCGCGCCGGGCTTGTCGACCCCCAGCTTCTCGAGCGCGCGCTGGGTGCCGTGCCGCAGCTCTTCGATGCTGGGCACCTTGGGCTTACCACCGTCTTCACCCATGTCGACCAGGCGTGGACGCTTGGCGAAGGTGATCAGCCGTACCACGTCGTCCTTCCCGCGGGCCTCGATGGCGGTCTCGATGGTCTTGCGGGCGTCCTCGAGCGATGGATCTTCCACCGAGTCGCTGACGTCCACCACGAACACGGTGGCAACCTTCTGGGTTTCGGCGGTGCGAGCCAGGCGCGCCAGCCCGAGCGAGATCAGGGCGATGAACGCCACGCGGAACAGCACCGCCAAGATGCGCTGCTGCCAGGGCAGATCGGCCAGCGATCGCCCGAGCACGAACAGCAAGAGCGGCGTGATCAGGACCAGCCCGATGGTCCGCGGCTCGAGCAGCTCGTAGTTCTTGCCCTCGCGCACCCATTTGTACGCCGGCGCGTGGGGGCCGACCACGAAGCGCTGGTAGGCCCAGAGCAGCAGGGCGCCAACGCCGAGGATGAACAGGCCCCACAGGATCTTGCGGATGCGGGGCGTCACGGCCTCTCCCTCTCCCTCGTACTCGTACTCGTACTGGTACTCGTACTCGAAATCCGCGCAACCGAACCGCGCCGAGTGCCGAAGGAAACCCCGTGGAAACCTTCGATCACGAGAAACTCGACGTCTATCGCCTGTCGGTAGAGTTCATCGCCTGGGCGGGCGAGCTCATCGATTCCGCACCGCGAAGGCTTGCCGCCCTCACTCACCTGGATTCCGCCAGCCAGTCCATCGTGAACAACATTGCTGAAGGAAACGGCAAGCGCTCGCGCCGCGACCGGGTCCGCTTTCTCGAGATAGCGCGAGGATCGGCGCTCGAATGCGCCGCTTGCCTGGATGGCCTGGTCGCTCGGCGAAGGCTCGAGCCGACGCGCGCATCGCACGGGAAGACCGTGTTGGTTCGGATCGTCCAAATGCTCTCCAAATTGATCGACACGCTCGCGCGCTGAGCGGCCTTTCCGAGTGCGAGCACGAGTACGAGTACGAGTACGACGCGGCGTCATACCGTCACCCGCTTGTGATAGGTGAACCACTCGATGGTCGAGACGATCACCGCGGCGAGCAACAGATAGAGCCAGATCTCGCGGCGCATGCCCGGGTCGAAGCCGCTGGGCAGCGCCGCGGGCTTGCCGCCCAGCTCCAGCGTCTCGCTGGGCTTGATCCGGCTCTCGTCGATGTTCGACAGGTTGGCCGCGAACATGCTGGTGGTCGCCTCGGGCTCGGTCTTCACGGTCAGCTCGTAGAACCCAGCTTGGTCACCCAGATAGACCGCGCGCCCTTCCTTGATCGGGATCTGGTGGGTCTTGCCGTCGGGGGCTTTCAGGGTGGCCACCTCGGCGCCGCTGGGCGCCGGAATGTTCCACACCTCACCGGTGAAGTACGACGAGACGTAGCTCGTGTCCTCTTCGATGAAGTCGTTGATGGTGTTGAGCACGAACAGCGGCCAAGCCACGCGCAGCACGAAGTCGCTGTCGCGCGGATCGAAGCCCAGGGCCACGAACTTGCGACCGCTGCGCCGGCCGGCGACCAAGATCGGGCCGGCCTCGCTGGCGCCGATCACCTTGTCCTCTTTCTCGGGCTTGAACGAGAAGCCCTTGGCCACCTGGATGTCACCCATGCTCATCCAGCGCACGATGGGGTGCTTCTTGTCCCACACGTCGAAGCCGAACTCGGTGATCGCCTTGGCGTGCTTCACCGGCCCGCCCTCGTCGGGTGGGTTCAAGTAGAGCGACCCGCCGGTGTTCGGCGCCACGGGCGGCGCAACGCCGTCGAAGACGGTCACGTCGAAGTTGCCGGCGGGCGGATACTTCGCCGGGCTCACGCTGGTCACGTCCAGGTATTCGTCGAGCAGCAGCGTCGCTTCCAGATAGGTGTTGCCCGGGGTGACCACCAGCACGCGGGCGCGACGCCGCTCGGGCATCAGGGCGAAGGCGTGGTCGTCCGCGGAAAGGTCGTCGCTCTCGCCGGTGGCCAGCTTGATCTTGGCCTCGAGCGTGCGGCTGGCGCCGGCCAGATCCTTGTAAAAGCGCGGCAGCCGCTCGTTGCCCTGCAGCGAGAGCCGCGACACGTCCACGATCTGCCCGTCGCCGATCAGCGTGAGCTCGACGTCGACCGGCTCTTCGTTGGTGTTGGTGACCTCGAGCATCACCTCGTAGCGCGCCTTGTCCAGCGGATAACGTCGCACCGAGAAGCCGGTGACGGCCACGTTCTTCCCGCTCTTGCCCACCGGCACGTAGCGCACCTCGACCCCTTCGAAGTCCAGGTTCTCGGAGAGCGCTTTCGGATCACCCACCGCGCCGTCGCTGACCAGCACGATCTCGGGCTTGCTGAGGCCGCGCAAGCTGTCGAGGGCGAAGCGCAGGCCGCGCTTCACGTCGGCGCGGGTGTCGGTGGCGCGCAGCTGATCCACGGCCACGTCGAGATCACCCATCTCGCCGGTCATGGTCGACAGCGGCATGACTGCCGCGTCCATCCGCGCGATCAGCATGCGGTCGGTGCCCCCCAGCCCGCGCACCAGCTTCTTCACCTCGGCCTTGGCCCGATCGATCCGGGTGGGGTCGACGTCTCTGGCCTTCATGCTGGCGCTGGCGTCGACCAGCACCACCACGTTGCGACCTTGCACCAGGCTGCCGGCCAGGCGCGGATCGCCCAGCGCCAAGATGAGCAGGCTGAGCAGCGCCAGTTGCAGCAAGAGCGACAGCAGGCGCTTGAGGCGGGACCACCAGCTGGTCGCCTCTTTGTCGCGCAAGATGCGCTCCCAGATGCGGCTGAAGGGCACCGCCACCGGCCGGCGTCGCAGCTTCAAGATGTAGAAGACGGTGGTCAGCCCACCGGCCACGGCGGCGATCGTGACCAGCGTCGCGAAGGGCAGGCCGGCAAACAGCATCAGCGCAAGAACCCTCCGCGCCGGAACACCCCGAGCACCAGCTCGTCGAACGGGACGTCCACGTCAGCGGCGAAATACGGGACCTGGTTCTTGGTGCAGAAGCGCTCGATGTCGTCCTTGTACTCGTTCCACGCCCGCTCCATCCGCTCGAGCACCTTGGCGGTCACGGTGACCTCGCGCTCTTCGCCGGTCTCGCAGTCGTAGATGCGCACGTCGCCCTTCAAGGTGGGGTGCGCCTCGGCTGGGTCGACGATGTGGAGCACGTAGGGCTCGAACTTGTTGTAGCGGAGCACGTTGATGCCCGCCTCGAAGCCAGCCGGATCGTACAGATCGCTGATCAGCACCGCCAGGCCGCGGCGCTTGTGCTGCGCGACGAAGGTCTTCAGGCTGTCGCCCAGCCCGGTCTGCCCGTCGCAGTGAATGCGCCTCAGGAAGTCGAAGACCTTGAAGATGCGCCCCTTGCCGCGGGTGGTGGGCATGCGCGAGACGATCTCGTCGGTGGCCGCCACGATGGTCACGCGATCGAGGTTGGCCAGGCCCACATAGGCCAGCGCCGCCGCCAGGCGCCGGGCCTGGTCGAACTTCTTGCCGTCGCCGAAGCCCATGCTCGTGGAGCAGTCGACGATGAAGTAGATGCTGAGATCCTCTTCTTCTTCGTACAAGCGCACCAGCAGCCGGCCGAAGCGCTGATAGATGTTCCAGTCCACGCTGCGGAAGTCGTCACCGGCGGTGTAGTCGCGATGATCGGCGAACTCGATGCCGCTGCCCTTCTTCTTGGTGCGGCGCTCGGCGCGCTGGCGCCCGGCAAACACGCGCCGGCTGACGATGGCCAGGGTCTCGAGCTTCTTCTGGAAGTCGTCGCCGAACAGATCCGCCTTCTCGGGCTTGTGAGCGCCGAACCGACGCGACACCGGTCCCAGGCGCCGGGAAACCGGCGCGGCCGCGCGCTTGAATAGGTCCAGGACTCCCATGCCCGTTTCAGGTCTTGGCTTCGGGCAACTCTTCCAAGATCTCGCGGATGCAATCGTCGGTCTTCACGCCTTCGGCCTCACCCTCGAAGTTGAGCAGCATGCGGTGGCGCAGCGCGGGGGCTGCGCTCGCTTTCACGTCGTCCACGCTGGCTGCGAAGCGGCCCTCGAACAGCGCGCGGATCTTGGCCGCCAGGAGCACGGCCTGGGCCCCACGCGGCGACGCGCCCACGCGGGCGAAGCGCCGGACCTTCTCGGGGGCGTCGGGACCATCGGGGTGCGTCGCTTGCAGCAGGCGCACGGCATAGTCCTGAACGTGGCGCGCCACCGGCACGGTGCGCACCAGCTTCTGCATTCCCAAGATGTCGTCGGCGCTCACCACCGGCTCGACCTTGGCGGCGTATTCGGTGGTGGTGCGCTCGATGATGGTGTGCAGATCTTCGCGACTGGGGAACGGGACCATCAGCTTGAAGAAGAAGCGGTCGAGCTGGGCCTCGGGCAGCGGATAGGTGCCTTCCATCTCCAGCGGGTTCTGGGTGGCGAGCACGAAGTAAGGCTCCTCGATGGTGTAGGTCGTCCGCCCCACGGTCACGCGGTGCTCTTGCATGGCCTCGAGCAGCGCGCTCTGGGTCTTGGGTGTGGCGCGGTTGATCTCGTCGGCCAGCACGATGTTGGCGAAGACCGGCCCTTTTCGGAACTCGAAGATGTGCTTGCCGCTCGAGCTCTCTTCGATCACGGTGGTGCCGATGATGTCGGCGGGCATCAGATCGGGCGTGAACTGGATGCGGGTGAAGTTCAGACCCACGGACTCGGCCAGGGTGCGCACCAGCATGGTCTTGCCCAGGCCCGGCACGCCCTCGAGCAGGGCGTGCGAGCCGGCGAGCATGCAGGTCAAGACGCCGTCCACCACCTCGCGGTGACCGACGATGATCCGCGCGATCTCTTCACGCAGCGTGCCGATCTTCTTGCGAAACGCCTCGATCTCCGCCCTGGCTTCTTGTTCCGACATCTGCCCTCTTTCGAGTCCGTGATTGCCTCACGCGGGCGCGCCACCCGCGCCCGCCTTCGTCACCAAGCCCGCGCCGCCCGCATCAGTCCCTGGGCCGGATCAGCTGGAAGTAGCGCTGCACGTAGAAGCGGTACCCCGGCGGGATCTGATCTTCGTTCATCACACGCTCGGCCACGGTCTTGTAGTCCGTGTAGACCTTCTTGTAACCGCGCCCGACGAAGCCGCGCTGGGCCGCGCCGTAGATCACCTGGGTCGATGCGCCGCCCTGGCCGGTGTCGGCCGCGGCGGCGGTCACCTCTTTGGTGCTGCCCTTCAAGTTGCTGGCCTCGCCCTTCAGGTTGTCGTCGTGGCCGGTGCCCCAGCTCTCGCCGCCCTTGCCGGCACCCTGGCCGCCGGGCTTGTCCCCGCTGCCCTGGCCCTCGCCTTGACCCTGGCCCTGGCCCTGCCCCTGGCCCTGGCCTTGACCCTGGCCTTGACCCTGGCCCATGCCAGGCATCGGGATGCTCTTGCCGCCCGAGCCTTGGCCGAGGGTCAGCTCGCCGTCGCCGTCGCCGGGCTTCATCCCCTGGCCCTTCTTGCCCTGGCCCTGGCCGTCTTCTTCCCCGTTCTGCCCGCCCTTGCCGCCCCGCGCCTTCTGGCCGAACTTGAGCATGCGCTGCATGCGCTCTTTGCCGCCCTTGCCCTGCTGGCGCATCACCTCGCGCATCTCTTGAAGGCGGCGCCGCAGCTCTTCCTTCTCCTGGTCGGACATCTCTTCTTGCGCCATGCGGTTGATGTCCTCGGCGGCCTTCTCGAAATCTTCGGCCGACGCGCCCATCTCTTTGAGCAGATCTTCGGCGGCCTTGGCCAGCTCGCGGTCCAGCTTGCTCAGCTGACGCTGCGCCCGCTTGGCCTGGTCCTTTTCGCGATCGAGGCGCTCGAGCTGACGCTCTTTCTTCTTCAGCAGGCTCTTGTCGCTCTCTGATAGTCCGCCGTCCTGCTCCTGCTTCTTCTTCAGCAGGCGCTTCTGCTCTTCTTCTGTCTTCTGCCGCTCGGCCTCGAGCTTCTTCAGGTTCTCGGCGCTCTTCTCGCTGGCCTTCTTCACCGCCTCGCGCAGCTTCTCGAGCTGCTCTTTGGTGGGCGGGTTCTTCTTGTTCTTCAGCTTCTCGGCCAGCTCGCGCATCGCCTTCTCGGCGTCGGCCAGGTTCTTCTGCGCCAGCTTCTCGGCCACGGGCTTGGCGAGGTCGCTCTTGTCCAGCTCTTGCGCCAGGCTCTTCAGGCCCTCTTCCAGCGCCTCTTTGTCGGCCTCGGCGCCCTTCATCAGCTGCCGCTCCAGCTCTTCCAGCCGCTTGAAGACTTCGCTGCGGTCGAGGCGCTTGTCGGCAATGTCTTCGATCAGCTGGTTGAACTTGCGCACCGCCGACTGCACTTCGGGGTCTTTGCTCTTCTCTTCCAGCTCTTTCGCCATGTCCTTGAAGAGCTCGAGATCGTCCGGGCTCATCACCATGGGCTCGATGGTCTTCTCGGGCGGCAAGATCTTGGTGGTGCGCACCTCGAGCAGCGCCACGCCCACCAGGCCCGCCACGAGCAGGCCCACCACCGGCAACTCGCGCGGCACGTGGAACGGAGCGGCGCGACGCGGCTTCAGCTCTTTGACGCTCACCACCGCGTCTTCGATGGCGACCTTCATCAGCGTCGACCGCTGCGCCTCGGGAAGCTCGGAGAACGAGAGCGCGCTGGTGATGCGATCGTGCAGACCGTGGTGGCGATCGAGCGCCAGCGCGCCAAGGTGCTTCGGGCGAGCTCGCAGCCAGGCGTGGGCGGTGCCCACCAAGAACAGCAGCACGGGCACCAGCCCGGCGAATGCCAGGGTCTGGATGGTGTCCGCGGGCGGGCGCGCCACCTTGACGTAGGTGAGCGCCCCCACGCCGTAGAGCAAAGGCACCGGCAAGAGGAGGAACGCCCGGGAGAGCGTCTGGTCGATTCGCAGGCGGAGCGCGGTCCAGCTCGCGGTACGCCGCAGGCTCGTGAGGGAGGCGTCGCGGTCGGACGGATTCACTGTGGGCTCTCGACTTGACGGTTGTAACGCACGAAAGTTCCGTCCGCTTTCGCTCTGGATGGGGGAAGAGGCAGATGGTACCGCGTCCGCGGCGTAGCGGGGCGCCCCCCGGCCCCGGCGGGCCCCGGCCCGAAGGCCTGGGAGTTCGCACCGTTACCGGGGTTTTCGCTACAGCAGGTCAGGCTCATGGACCCATCCGGGGTGGCCGGCCTTGGCAGCCGAGGCGGGCAAGGGGTCATCGCCCTCGTACGCCGGTGCGTGACGAGCTTGACCCGGTGCTCGCCGCTGGTCTCACATTGGGCCCCCAGTCAGGGACAGGAGCGACGGATGGCCAACGAGACGAAGACGCTGGTTCTGGTGGCGGATGACGAGCCGAGCACGCGCGCGCTCGTGGTCGGGCACCTGAAGCGCAAGGGTTATCGGGTGGTCGAGGCCTCGGACGGTGACGAGGCGTGGGCCTTGGCTCACGAGCACCTGCCCGACCTGGTGGTGCTCGACGTGATGATGCCGGGCATGAGTGGCTGGGAGGTGTGCCGCAAGATCCGCGAGGCCGTCTCGCTGGCCCACACGGGTGTGGTGATGCTCACCGGCATCGGCGAGCACCTGAACGAGATGACGTCGCCGCTCTACGGTGCCGACGCCTACGTCGACAAGCCGTTCGAGTTCTCGGTGCTCGACGCCAAGGTGCAGCAGACGCTGGCCCGTCGGCAGAGTGGTGCCGTGGGGCGCGATGACGCTCCCGAGTCCGCGAAGGCACGGCGGACGGAGAAGGCCGCGAAGGCTGCGAAGCCGGAGAAGGCTGCCAAGCCTGCCAAGCCTGCGAAGGCTGCCAAGCCTGCGAAGGCTGCCAAGCCTGCGAAGGCTGCGAAGCCGGAGAAGCCTGCCAAGCCTGCGAAGCCGGCGAAGCCTGCCAAGCCTGCGAAGGCTGCCAAGCCTGCTAAGCCTGCGAAGCCTGCGAAGCCTGCGAAGGCTGCCAAGCCTGCGAAGCCGGCGAAGGCCGCCAAGCCGGCGAAGGCCGCCAAGCCGACGAAGGCCGCCAAGCCTGCGAAGCCGGCGAAGGCCGCCAAGCCGAAGAAGGCGGCGAAAGCCGCGAAGCCGAAGAAGGCCGCGAAACCGAAGAAGAAGCGCGGAAAGCGCTGAACGTCTACGAGAAGAAGCAGTCGGGGGCTTCGCCCGCTCCCGAGTGCCGCTCACACAGCTGCGCGCTCAGACCAAGACGGTCAAGGCGGCCCGAAGCAACGGCTCGACGTCGGCGACGGCGGCCCTCGTCGGAACGTTCTGAGCTGCGGACGGCAGGCAGCCAGCATCACCCGGCATGACCCAACCGAATGGCGCGCGGCACCGGACGCGACTATCATCAGCCACATGCACGCCTTCGACGCTCGGCTGCCTCCGCTGCGGGAGGACGAGCATGGCGTGATCCGGCTCGGGAGCACGCGTGTATCACTCGAGTCTGTCGTCATCGCGTTCGACCGCGGTGCGACGGCGGAGGAGATCGCCGAGAGCTTCCCTTCCGTGGATCTCGCCACGGTCTACGCGACACTCGCTTACGTTCTGACCGAGCGGGACCGAGTTGATCAGTACGTGTCGCAGCGGAAAGCAAAGGTCGACGAGTTGCGAACTGAAGCCGAGCATCGCTTTCCGGCCGGCGGACTGCGCTCACGGCTTCTCTCGCGGCGGCGTGGTGAGGCGCTTTGATCCGATTCGCGGCAGACGAGGACCTCGACAATCACATCGTTCGCGCCCTGCGGATTCGGCTCCCGTCCCTCGACATCGTGCGTGTACAAGACGCGGCGCTGCGTGGTGCCCCGGACCACGGGATCTTGGCCTGGGCGGCTGACGCGAATCGTGTGTTGCTCTCGATGATGCATCGACCATGACGGCCGCGGCCTACGCTCGCACGGCGAATGGTGACCACATGCCGGGCGTGATCATCATTCCGCAGTGGATGCCGATCGGTCCTACTATCGAGGAGCTTTTGCTGGTGGCGGAGTGCAGCGAGCCCAGCGACTGGACGGGCCGCGTGCGTTTCCTGCCGCTCGCGTAGTCATGCTCATCGCCGGGCTGCCCTGCCGCGGCCCTCACTCCCCGGTCGCAGGCACCAGCGGCTCGGCCAAGCGCCGCTCCACGTAGTCCGCGGGGGGCATCGCTTCCAACGTGAAGGTGATCTGCCGCGTGAACGGATGCTCTTCCAGCGTCAGGTAGCCTTCATCGGCCAGCGTACACAGCATGCCGAAGGTGTGGCTGGGCGTCGAAACCGGGTGGGACCCCGCGCTGGGGATGAAGGCGTTCAGATCGCAGGCGCGGAACGGCTTCTGCCGCCGTTCGGCGTCGCCGAAGAAGCCCTCGAGCAGCGCGCGATAGATGCCGCGGAAATAGCCCTCGGCGAACGTCACCCACTCGAGCGGTCGGGTGACCGCGAACTTGCCGTGGGGCGACAGCACCGCGCGCACCGCGTGCCTCTCGAAGAAGTTGCGGAGCACGCGAATCGAGTCGACGAACCGCTCGTAAGCCAGGGAGTACGACTGACCGGCGACGGTGAAGATCGGGATCACGTAGCCGTGGGTCTCGGGCCTGTCGACCAGGCCGGTGCAGATGATGGTGTCACCCGGGACGGCGATGCCCAGCTCGGGGTCGTGGTAGAGCACGCAATCTTGCGAGTGGCCGGGCGTCTCCACCACCCGCAGCCCAGCGGGCAGCGGGGCGCGATCCACGAACGACAGCGCGCTCTTGGGCGTGCGCGCGAAGTATCCGCTGAAGCGCTTGCGAAGCGCGTTGTTCAGCATCTGCTCGTCGCTGAAGGCGTTGTACTCGTGCAGGCCCCAGTGGGCGCGCGTCTGGAAGATCTCGTAGGTCTCGTTGACGAAGGCCGCGTCGGGGTGCGTCAAGAACCGGTACCCGGCCGAGTGCAGATAGATGGGTGCGCGCTCGCCCGCGGGCCGGCCGAGCCCGGCGATGACGCCGGCGGCCCCGGCGTGATCGCCGTGGCAATGCGTGAGCAAGAGCCCGTCCAGGCGGCGCACCCCGCGGGCCTCGAGCGCGCGGCGCGTCTCGTCGATCACGTCGGGCCGAGCGGGGCCGCACTCGAAGAGCAAGGTCTGCCCGGCGTGCCGGCGCAGCACCAGGTTCACGTGCTTCGGACTGGGGTAGCCGCTCGATACGGGGAGCACCTCGAGCACGCGGCTCAGGCCGAGCTCGTGAAAAGCGTCCGCGAAGGGCTGCACGACGCCGTGCTCATACCACGCTTCGCTCGGTCCAGAAGCGCTTCACCGCCCCGAGCTCGTCGGTGCGCTGCGCCGGCGGCAGCGCGGCGAGCACGCGCTTTCCGTAGCTCTTCTTGTGCACGCGGTCGTCGAACAGCGCCACCACGCCGAAGTCGTCGCGGGTGCGGATCAGGCGGCCGAAGCCCTGCTTGAGCGCCAGGGCGGCGGCGGGCACGAACAGCTTCATGAATGGGTTTTCGCCCTGCTCTTCCAGTCGCGCCGATCGCGCCTTCACGATGGGGTCGGAGGGGACGAAGAACGGGATCTTCTCCAAGACCACCAGCCGAAGCGCGTGCCCGGGAATGTCGACGCCCTCCCAGAAGCTGCTGGTGGCCACCAGCACCGCGCGCCCATCGGCCCGGAACCGCTCGAGCAGCGCGCCCTTGGGGGCCTCGCCCTGCAAGAAGAGCGCGCGCTCGCCCAGCCGCCCGCGCAGCGACGCGTGCAGCGCCCGCATCGAGCGCAGGCTGGTGGTCAGCACGAAGGCGCCGCCGTCGGTCAGCGCGCACAGCTCTGCGATGCGCGCCGACGCGGCCGCCACGAAGTCGGGGGCTGCCGGTTCGGGCAGATCGCGGGGCGTGTAAAACAGCGCGTTGTTCGGGTAGTCGAAGGGAGAGTCGATGACCCGCTCTTCCACGCCAATGCTGCCGTCGCCGAGGCCCAAGCGCGATCGCAGATACGCGAACGGGCTCTCGCCGGCCCGCGCGTCGCCGGTGGCCAGGGTCGCGCTGGTGAGCACGGCGGCGGGCACGCTACCAAAGACCAGGTCGCGAAACAGCGACGACACGTCCACCGGCGACGACGACAGCGAGTAGCTCTTGCTGCCCGCGTCGAGCCACGTGACCCGGCCGGGAGCACCCTCGATGGCGATCGCCAGGTGATCGCGCAGCGTGCTGACCCGACGTGCTGCGATCTCGAGCGCGTCGGCGATGGCGCGGGGCTCTTTGATCAGCGGCGCGCCCTTCTGGGTGACGCGCCCTCGCGCGGTCTCGGCGAGCGCCAGCACGCCCTCCAGCGCCGAGTCCAGATCGTGCCAGCGCGTCGCCAGCTCGCCCGTGAACACGTCCCGCTCGATGGCGACCCGCGGTTCGATGCCGCCGCCCAGATCCGAGACCGCCGCGAGCCGTGCCCAGAACGCATCCGAGGCCCGACGCGCACCTTCGATGGCCGCATCGCCGGCGCCGGTCAGCGCCACGACCCGGCTCAGATCGCGGAAAATGCCCTCGATTCGAGCGCTGGAGACCTTCACCCCGAAGAAGTCGGTGGCGATGTCCTCGAGCTGATGCGCCTCGTCGAAGATCACCGCGTCGTAGTCCGGCAAGACACGCCCGGGGTGCGGACCCCTGAGCGCCAGATCGGCGAAGAACAGGTGGTGGTTGACGATCACCAGCCGCGCCGCGTCGGCCTCGCGGCGCATGCGCGTGACGAAGCACTCGTCGAAATGGGCGCAGCCGGCCCCGAGACGCGTATCGCTGGACGAAGTCACTTCGCGCCATACGGGATGATCTTCCGACAGGCTCGAGAGCTCGCTGATGTCGCCGACCTGCGTCGCGCCGCGCCAGTCTTCGATCTGCCGAAGCGCCGGATCCAGGCTGCTCTGCCGGTGCTCGTTGAAGCGGTGCAGGCACAGATAGTTCGACAGGCCCTTCATCACCGCGGCTCGCGGCTCGAGCCCCATGCGCTCGATGAGCGGCAGATCGCGCGTGGCGATCTGTTCCTGAAGCGCGCGCGTCGCCGTCGAGACGATCACCTTCTTCCCGCTCAGAATGGCCGGGATCAGGTAGGCCAGCGTCTTGCCGGTGCCCGTGCCGGCCTCGCACAAGAGCACGCGCTCTTCCGCCAGCGCGCGCTCTACCGCGGCCGCCATGTCGAGCTGACCAGGCCGCGATTCATACCGCGCGAGCGACGCCGCGAGCGGGCCCGCGCCGCCCAAGAGCTCGGCCGCCCGACTCACCCGCTCTTCGAGTCCGGCGGCGGCACGGTGCCCGGCGGCGGGGGCCCGGTGTTGGTGTCCAGGTACTGGACGCCGCAGATTTGGCCGTCGGCTTCTTCTTGCACCCAGACGACACGACACGGACGGCGAAGGTGCTCCTCGTCGCCGAGCGAGATCTCGTAGTCGGCGCCCAGCTCGACGCGGTCTTCGACGATGATCCGAACCCCGCCGCGGCTCACGTTGAGCGTCCAGCCTTCGACCTCTGAGCCCGCCCGAGAGAGGCGCACGCGGTCGGACGCCTCGCGCCGCGCGCCACCGGACTGGCGCCGGGTTCCGTGCGCGCTTTCGCCGGCGCCAGGCGGGGACTTCGGGTCTTGGTCGGGCACGATCCGGCTCAACATATCAAACTGGCGCATTCGATGCGCCTGCTTCCTCGGCCGTTCGCTCGGGCTTGCCTTGACGCTGCCGCCCTGGTCTGCGAAGTATTGGGCCACCGTCAGAGCGCGGGGGCTTAGGTCTAATCGTCGAAGATCGTTGACCATCGGGACAAACACGGCAGCCAGGCGGCCGCCAATTCGCTAAGCTCCCGACCACGCCGCTAGCCAAATGCCGTCGCTCACCCCCCAAGAGCTGAAAAAGCTCCTTCTCAGCGAGGGGCTCGAGGTCTATCGCACGCTCTCGGATCGCGTGGTGCTGGCCGACCGCGTTCGAGACAACCTGATCATGGACAGCGGGGTCAGCGCGCTCACCCAGGACGGCGGGCTCGGCGTGCGCGTCATCTTCCGCTCCCAAGCTTGCGATTTTCAAGGCGAAAGCCCCGAAGGCCTGTTCGGCCATGCGCGTCGCCTTGGCCAGGGCGCGCAGGCGCGCGGCTTCGCCGAGGCCAGCGCGTCGGTCGTTCCGATCCACGACCCCGGCGATCGCGCCCGGGTCCTCGATACCTGGTACGAGGTCGCGTACGAGCGCCCGGTCACCGACCCGAGCGAGCTGATTTCGGAGCTGAAAGCCGCTCTCGCCTGGCCGAAGGTGGCCAGCCGCGGCGGGGCATAGACCAGCCCGGGGGGGCGTGGTAGGTCCGTCGCCCTTCTGCGCGCCTGCGTTGGGCGCGCCCCCCACAGAGCCATGCTGTCGTTCTTTCGCAAGGGTGGGGGCGGCCAGGTCATCGTCGCCGCGGTCGCCTTCGCAGTCATCATCGTGTTCGTCTTGGAGTTCCGGCCGGGCCGCGAGGGTCGCTCGGGCATCACGCGCGAGTGCGCGGTGAAGATCGCCGACAGCTGCATCGACAAGAAAGAATACTGGGCCGCCTACAACCTGATCGTCCCGCGGGAGCTTCCGCAGAAGAAGATCAAGTCGATGGGGCTGCGGAAGACGGTGATGGACGGCTTCGTCGAGCGCGAGCTGCTGCTCAAAGAAGCGGATCGCCTGGGCGTCAGCGTGAGCGAGGAAGAGCTCGACAAAGAGCTCGCGGCCGGCCGCGTCCGCATCTCGCTGCCCTACCACCAGATGGGCTGGCTGGGGTATTCCCTGGGCATCGGCGAAGAGATGGTGAGGCTGCTGCAGGTCACCAGCAGCCAGACCAAAGAGTTCGACTACAAGGTCTACGAGCGCGCTGTCCGCAACGCCACCAACCGTAGCCCCAAAGAGTTCAAGGAAATGCAGCGCCGCGAGGTCGTGGCGCAGCGCATGCGCGACCTGGTGCGCTCGCGCGTGCGGGTCTCGGAAACCGAGGCCTATTCCCAGTGGGAGCGCGAGCGGTCGAAGGCCATCGCGCGCGTCGTGGCCGTGCCCCGCGAGTGGTTCGCGAAGTGGGTGGTCGACGCGTCCGACGCAACGGTCGACGATTGGGCCGTCAAGAACGAGAAGCACGTGGAGGACGCCTGGAAGCAGGCGCAGGCGAACTGGAAGCCCGAGTGCCCGCTGGTCAGCGAGATCGTCGCCAGCGTGGAAGAAGAGGCGGGCGACGCGACCAAGACCGAGCAGCGCCAGAAGGTGCAGTCCGCGCTGGACCGCATCAAGAAGGGCGAGGCCTTCGACGCGGTGGCGCGCGTGGCCAGCGAGGGGTCGGGGGCCGAGGTGGGCGGCGAGCTGGGCTGCCTGACCGAAGGCTACGGGCCGGGGGCGAAAGAGCTGCTCGAGGCCGCCAAGGGGATGAAGCCGGGCCAGGTCTCGGAGGTCATCGAGTCGAAGCGCGGCTTCCACGTGATCAAGGTCCACGGGGTGCTCGCCGAGAAGGACGTCGAGAAGCTGGGCAAGCGCGCCACGGCTCGGCGCCTGGCGGTGCCGGCCCTCGCCACCGAGCTGGCGAAAGAGTTCTCGGACAAGCTGATCGAGAAGGCCAAGGCGGGCGAGAAGCTCGAGGACGCAGCCAAGGCGCTGGCGCTGGAATACGCGAGCCGTCGCCCGGCCAAGAAGCCCGGGCCCGCAGCGGCTCCAGCGCCCGCCCCGGCCAAGGCGGCCGAGCCTCCGGCGATGGAAGATGCGCTTCGCCCCAAGGTCGAGATCACCGCGCCGTTCAGCATTGCGGGCAGCCCGATCGAGGGCCCGCTGCCGACGGAAGCGCCGGCCGCCAAGCTGTTCGAGCTCGAGAAGGCCGACGCACTGGTCGAGAAGCCCGTGCGCACCACCGCCGGCTTCGCGGTGTTGCAGCTGAAGGAAAAGACGATGGCGAAGAAGGAAGACTTCGCCAAAGACCGGCTGGCGATCCTGCGCGCTCTCCGCCAGTCGAAAGAGCAAGATGCGGTCGCCCGCTACATCGCAGCGTTGCGCGTCAAGGTGAAGGACAAGGTCACCTACGACCAGCGTCTGCTCGACGACAAGGCCGCGGACGACGGCTCGGGAGACGGTTGAAGCTCGACGAGCTGACCTTCGTCGAGCGCACCCTGGCCAGCGGCCTGCGCGCCGTGGTGGTGCCCATGCCCGGCGTGCACCGGGTGGTCGTCAACGCGCAGCTCAGGACCGGTCCGGCGTACGAACCCGCCGAGGACAACGGCATCAGCCATTTCCTCGAGCACATGCTGTACCGCGGTACCGAGCGGCACCCCTCGGCCCACGACCAGGCCGACGCCTTCGAGAGCCTCGGCGGCACGCTCAGCGCGTCGACGTATGTGGATCACGGGTCGATGGCCATCGCCGTGCCGGTCGAGTCGTTCGACGAGACCCTGCCGCTCTTCGCCGAGGTCTATCAGCAGCCGCTGTTCAGCCACATCGAGACCGAGAAGGGCATCGTCGGCGAAGAGATCCTCGAGAGCCTGGACGATGACGGCGAGCCGGTGGGCGCCGACGAGCTGATCCGCACCCTCTGCTTCGGCGATCACCCCCTGGGCCGCCCGATCGTGGGGACCGCAGACAACCTCGAGGCGGTCGATCGCGCCAAGCTGATTGCCTATCACCAGGCGCTGTACGTCGGAGACAACACCGTGCTGTGCGTGGCCGGGCCGGTCGATCCCGAGCGCGTCCACGCCGCCATCGCCCGGCACTTCCAGTCCGTGGCCGCGGGCCGCGCCCCCAGCACACCACCGCTGGCCGAGCAGCGCGAGCCGCGGTTCCGCTACATCGACCATGCCGGCAGTCAGACCGAGCTGCGCGTGGCGTTCCGCGCGCCGCCCGACCTGCACCCGCTCGAGCCCGCCACCGACATCTTGCTCCGCGTGCTCGACGACGGCATGTCCACGCGCCTGTACCACCGCATCTGCGACGAGAAGGGGCTCTGCTACGACGTCTCGGCGGGCTACGAGGCCTACGCCAGCGGCGGCATCTTCGACCTGGCCGCCGAAGCCACCCACGAGCGCGCCGAAGAGCTGCTCGCCGAGCTGTTCACGCTGGTGCGTGACCTGCGTGATCATGGCCCGACCGACGCCGAGCTCGACAAAGTGCGCGCCCGCCTGGGCTGGCACTTCGAGGCCATGCTGGACGACCCGGGCGAGCTGGCGTCGTTCATGGCATCCGGCATCTTGACCGCCGTCGCCCCGCGGCTGGGCGAGCGCCGCACCCAGCTTCTTTCCGTGACCAAGGCCGACGTGCGGCGCGCGGCCGAGCACATCTTCACCCCCGCGGGCATGAGCGTCCTGGTGGTGGGCTCGCTGCGCAAGAAAGAACGCAAGGCGCTCGAGCGGGCCGTGCTGGCGTTCGGCTGAGCGTCGCGCTTGGCCGAGCTTGGCGGGTGAGAAGCTGGAGTCGGGCGATGAAGGGTGACCTCGAGCCACGCGCTCTGCCGGCCTCTGGGACTTGGAGCACGCCCTCTGCCCGCGCTAGGCTCGAGGCATGCGTAAGACCACGCTGCTCGCCGCCTCGCTCTTGGTTTCGCTGACCGCGTTCGCCGCAGCCTGCGGTTCCGACGACGACGACGGGGGCGGGGGCGGCAGCGGGGGCACCGGAGGCGGCAGCCCGGACAACGTCGGCTCGGTGTGCAAGGCAGCCACGGATTGCTTCGACGAGATCGACGCTTCAGCGCTGAAAGGCGAGGCCCTGTGCCTCGACCGCACGGACGAGGGCTACTGCACGCATCTGTGTACCACCGACGCCGACTGCTGCGCCATCGAGGGCGAGTGCAAGACGGGGCTGAAACAGGTGTGCGCCCCCTTCGAGTCCACGGGCAAGAAGATGTGCTTCTTGAGCTGCGAAGACGCCGACCTCGGTGGGGCCGACAGCGAGCAGTATTGCCGAGACAACGTCCACCCCGACTTCGGCTGCCGCTCCACCGGCGGCGGCAAAGAGAACAAGAAGGTCTGCTTCCCCACCGCCTGTGGCGTGGGCGAGTCGTGCGGCGTGGATGCCGAATGCGACGCGGGCCTGACGTGCTTGACCAGCTTCCAGGGTGGGTACTGCGGCAAGCAAGACTGCGCCGCCAACGCCGACTGCCCCACCGGCTCGCTGTGCGTGAAGAACGGCAGCTCGAGCTACTGCGCGCGCAGCTGTGCTGCGCCCGGCGACTGCGCGGCCTGCCGCGGCGCGGACGTGGCCGCGTCGTGCAAGGCGGACGCCACCTTCGTCGAGTCCGGCACAACCGGCAGCGTGTGCGTGCCGGCCGCCAAGTGAAGGTTCACCGACCTGCTGCGTGCGGTTCGACCCGTGAGCGCGGTCGCGGTTTGACAAGTCGACGGTGCTCGCGTAATCTGAAGCTCGTTCGAATGTTCACGCACGTGATCACCCAGACCCAACTCGCGTCGTTCGCTTGCGATCGACGCAGCGTCGGAGGCGAGACCTAGCGGTCATCGGAGCGCGTAGCGAGTGCTCACGAGGCCGCCAGGGAACCCCGGCGGCCTCGCTGCATTTGGGGCCGATTTCCAGGCGAAATCGGCGCTTTTTCAGGCAACGGGAACAATCGTCACTCGCCGCGAATCGAATCGCCGACTCACTCGTCAGAGAGAACCAAACATGTCTTTCAGGAAACCAACCACCGCCGAGTTGCATCCGTATCGGATGAGCCGCGGCGCCTCCACGCGTGTGCTGAGCACGTCGTGGGGCATCGGCGCATTCGACGATTGCACTCTCGAAGGTCAGGAGGTCACCACCTAGGGGCGGCGCGCGATCCCATCGCAGCTCGCGAGAAGCCGCCTCGGTGACCCACCAGGCGGCTTCTTTGCATTTGGCCTGCCCGCTCTCGTCGGCGCAGAGCGTCGGCAGAGGTTTGTCCGCGTGCGCGCACGCCTTGCTCTTTGAAAACCCGTGCTCATGGCAGCCCGCCACGGCTGCTCGAGCTGCCCGCGTACGCATCTGGTGAGGCGACCGGATTGTCGATCCGACGAGGAGGGTTCGATTCCCTTCGCGGGCGCTGATTGTCAGTGACTCTCCCTGTCCTGCCGGATCTTGCAGGCTTTGGTCTACGAAACCGATTGCGCTTGGTTCGACTCCAAGCAGGGAGGCCAACCTCGAAACGAAGAACCCGAAAGTAGGTCCCATCATGCACACGAGAACCCTCGTGCTCACCCCCTGGTACTTCCCGCACAAGGTGATCCGCTGGGAAGACGCGGTCACGCTGTCTTACCTCGGCAAGGTCGACGTCGTGGTGTCGTACGACGACGAGATCCGCTCGCCGTCCACGACCCTGCGCATGCCTGCGGTCGTGCGGCTCCGTCGCAAGGTCGGCCGGGCCAAGCCCGGCGTGAGGTTCTCGCGACGAAACGTCCATGTTCGCGACGACTTCACCTGTGCGTACTGCAAGCTGAAGCTGCCGATGTCCAAGCTCACTTGCGATCACGTGCTGCCGCGTTCGCGCGGTGGCCGTACGGAGTGGGAGAACATCGTGACGGCGTGCGCGCCGTGCAACGCCCAAAAGGCGAACAAGACGCCGGACGAGTCGGGCATGTGGCCGAACAAGCCACCCTACCGCCCGACCTCGATGCCGCTGATGCCGCCGCTCATCGACCCGGACACCGCGCCGGCCGAGTGGCGTGACTTCACGGCGGCCCTGCCGCGAATCGGCGTCGCCTGAAACCCTGGCACGACTTCTGCGCGGGCCCTCCCCCCAAGCCCGAGGCCGCAGCGAAGAGCGCGGCACCCGCGCACCGCCGAGTCGTTGCCCGTCTGGCCCGGACGCAAAACGGGCAATTCTTCGCTCGAGTGGCGGAAAAGGAAAGACGCACCAGGCGGGAGACCCCTGGCGCCCCTTCGCGGGCGTGTGAGTTCGACTCTCTCCTCGAGCACTGCTGGCTGGCGCGCACGTCGTAGTGCGTCCGCGCTTGCTGGCCACTCTCTGCGATGGCCGTCGCTCTCACCGAACGCGGTCTTCGATGCCGATGCGCTCGATGCGGGGCAGCACCGCGTCACCGAAGAGCGCCAGGCGCGTGCCCAGCGTGGCCTCGGCGTTCGTGCCGCGCGCGCGCGTGGTGTAGAGCGCGGCGTAGCACTGCCCGATGGTGTGACCGACGGCCAGCGCGTAGCCCTCGAGCTCACCGCCCGCTCCGGCCCGCCTCACGCCCACCGTGAGCTCGGTCTGGTAGCCCGCGGGGGACTCGAGCGTGCGGCGGTCGACCACGGTCGCGGGCTCGGTCTCGGGGTTCGGCGCCTTCGGCCGCCAGAGCGCGATTTGCTTCAGGCAGTCTTCGCGACGGGAAAGGCGCGACGTGCGCCAGGTCTTGACCGACAGCTCGGAGGCGCTGGGGGCGTGGCGCGCCGTCCACCAGGCCTCGCGCACGTCCTCGATCTGCCAGCGCTCGCGCTCGGGCAACGCCACGCTGAGCGAGAAGCGCGCGCTCTTGGCGCTGCCCCAGGCCCGATCCGCGATGCCGACCTGGCTCTTCGGGGCGGGCGGCGGCGCAGGCGGCGGCGCGGGCGGTGGCGCCTGCGCCGGCGTGGCAGCACACGCAACGCAGGCCAGCGCCAGCGCAAGAGCGGCGCGGAGCGAGAGGCTCACACCCGCGTCAGCCACTCGGGATGGGAGTCGTCGCTGCCCTTCACCACGTCGAAGTAGCGCGTCTGAAGCGCCCGGGTGATCGGGCCCATCTGGCCCGAGCCGATGGCGCGATGGTTGATCTCGCGGACCGGCGTGATTTCCGCGGCGGTGCCGGTCAAGAACACCTCGTCGGCCAGGTGCAGCTCGTCGCGCGTGATGAACTGCTCGGTGACGACCAGACCTTCCTCGCGCGCCAGCGTCATCACCGTGTCGCGGGTGATGCCCGCAAGGATGGACGCGGCGAGCGGCGGCGTGATCACCTTGCCGCCCTTGACGATGAAGATGTTCTCGCCCGAGCCTTCGCTCACGTAACCGTTCACGTCGGTCAAGATGGCCTCGTCGAAGCCCGCGAGCTTCGCCTCTTGCTTGGCCATCACGCTGTTGATGTATTGGCCCACCAGCTTGCCCTTGGCGAAGGCCACGTTGATGTGGTGCCGCGAGAACGACGACACCATGCAGCGGATGCCCTTCTCGAGTGCTTCCGGTCCGAGATAGGTGCCCCACTTCCAAGCCGCGATGTAGGTGGCGACCGGGTTCTTCGGGGCGTACACGCCCATGGCGCCGTCGGCGATGAGCGCAATGGGGCGCAGGTACGCCTGCGCCATCTTGTTCTCGCGCAGCACGTCGACGCAGCCCTGCACCACCTGGTCGCGGGTGACCGTGGGCTTCATCAGCACCAGGTGGCACGAGTCGAACAGCCGATCGATGTGCTCGCGCAGGCGGAAGATCGCGGTCTCGCCCCGTGCCCGTTGGTAGGCGCGAATACCCTCGAAGGCGCCGACGCCGTAGTGCAGCGTGTGGGTCAAGAGCGACAGATTGCCGCCCGACTGCCAGTCGCTGATCTCGCCGTCTTTCCAGACTTTCTTACCGTATTCGAGCATCGAGCCTCCCCGGGCGGAGCCGGGCGGGACCTTAGCTTCGCGCGGGGCCCCGGTCGAGCGATCCGGACCGGGGCGGCGCGATTTCGATGATTTTGGGGATGCGAGGCCCAAACCCTGTGCTATTGACCAAAGGTCTGGTGGGTCGGGCTCGGCGACGCGAACCGCGTCCGAGTCGGGGAACGATGTCCACCGGGTGCTACGCGGCCGCCAGGTCGGTGCCCGTAGCAGAAGGGACAGACCATGTTTCAGCAACGCCAGAAACCCGGCGGAGGCCGCCGGCGCAGGCGAAAAGCACGTTCATCAGAGCCACGAGCAACGGCCGAGCCGATCTTGATCGCGGCTCGGCGCCCCAACTCGCCCCTGCTTGCCCGGGCACCGTCCGCCAGCTCGGCCGCGCCCAAGTCGGTGCGGCCCGTGAAGCTCGCGGCCGAGCCCGCGGCACCCGTGGCCGAGCCCCAGCCGGCGCCGCGGCGCACGGCCCGCATCGTGCAAGTCACCAAGGCCAGCGCCGACGACCGCGAGAAGCTGCGGCTGCGGCTGCTCGATCGCCTGGCGGCTTCCGAGACCCGAGGCGCCATCACCCGCGCCGCCGACGAGCTGTTGCGCGAAGGCTTCGAGCTGCCGGCCGAGCAGCCGCTGCAACTGCAGCTGCTCGATCACTTCGACGAAGAGCGCGCACGGGCCGCCATCGACGTCTTGACCACGCTGGTGGCCAAAGAGCCAGCGTTCAAGCGCCCGATCATGGAGCAGCGCTTGCGCCGCCTGGAAGAGTACGCCGAGGACGCTTCCATCCGTAGCGCCGCGGCCGAGCTCAGGCGGGCGATCCGCGGCTGAGGCCCTTCGGCGATGCCCCCGAGCGACGCCCTCTCGCTGGACCTCTCGTCACACGACTTCGAGCGCCGGCTGCACGATCTGGTGGCCGCTCACGGGCGCCAGCGTGAAAACCAAGGTTGCGTGCAGTGCACCGGCTGCGTGGCGTGCCTGTCGTGCACGTTCTGCCGAGACTCCGAGCGCCTGGTGCGCTGTAACTATTGTGTGAGCTGCCGCGGCTCGACCGACTCGTCGCACTGCCGCGGCTCGACCGGCCTCTTGCAGTGCCAGCACTGCAACGAGTGCGAAAGCTGCTCCAGTTCCAGCTATCTGGTGCGCTGCGTGTCGCTCTCGCGCTGCAACTATTGCTTCGGCTGCGTCGGGCTGACGGGGAAGGACTTCCACGTGCTCAACCAGCCGCTCTCGCGGCAGGACTACTTTTCGCTCACGCGCCGCCTGGGAAGGGAACTTCGTCTCTGAGGGTGCGATGGCCGAGTTGACTGATCCTGCCATCGAGGCGCTGTGGAAGAACTGCCTCGATCACTGGGAAGAAGAGAAGGCCCACGTCGCCTTCGTCGACGCCTGCCGCGAGCGCGGCAAGCTGGCCGAGGCGGGGGCGCGCTATCGCGGCATGGCGGGCGATCGCGACCGCGGCCCCGAGGCCGAGAAGCGCCTGAAGTCGATCTTGGCGATCGCGATGGCGTCGCTCGAGGTGGCGCGCACGCCCGAGCCGGTGGTCAAGCGGCGCGCCAATGCGCTGGCGGTGCTGGTCATCTTGCTGGCCGGGACCATCGGGCTCGTCGCCTACATCAGCCTGGTTCGCTGATTACAACACCCATGATTTTCGAGCGGTTAGGCGCCCGGCGGAATGCGCCGGGCGGAAGCGGGGTTTCGCGACCGCGGGCAAACCTGCTATCGACAAGGCGCCTCGGGGTCACCCGCCGTGGCGCGAGCCGCCGCGACATGACGCATTCCATGAGGATCTCAGGAGGATCGAAATGAACCAAGCCCTGTTCGGGATTCTGTTCGCCAGCCTGGCCGTGGCGGCCTGCGGCGGCGACGAGAAGAAGCCCCCCACCGCCCCCACCGGCGGCACGGACGAGCCGTCGGCCACGGCCAAGAAGGCCGCCCCGGCAAAAGGCGGCGAGAAGCCCGGGGACAACCCGTCGCAGTCGCAGATCAACATCTCCGACGAGATCAAGAAGGCGTGCGGCATCTCGGACGTCGACGCGCACTTCGCCTTCGACTCGGCCAACGTGCGCGAGCAAGACCACAAGGTGCTCGGGCAGCTGGCAACCTGCTTCACCAGCGGTCCGCTGGCCGGGCGCGAGATGCGCCTGGTCGGCCACGCCGACCCGCGCGGCGAGCCCGAGTACAACATGGTGCTGGGCGGCAAGCGGGCCGACAACGTCAAGGGGTTCATCGCCAAGAAGGGGATGAACGGGGACAAGATCGCGACCACTTCGCGGGGTGAAATGGACGCCACGGGCACCGACGAGGGGTCGTGGTTGAAGGACCGCCGCGTCGACGTGGTGCTCGGCGACTGACCGATGATGCTCGCCGCCCCCGCTGCCGACGTGCAGCTCAATCCCATCTCGCTGATGCTCGGCTCGTCGGGCGTCGTGCTCGTGGTGCTGCTGCTGCTCATCGTCGCCGCCAGCGGCGTGTGGGTGATCTGGCTGCTGAAGAGCATGCAACTGCGCCGGCTCAGGTCGGCTCAACACGCGTTCGAGCGCGAGGCCGAGCGGGTGATCGGCTCGTCGGACCTGATTTCGCTGGCGCTCAAGCACCGCGAATCTCCCGGCGGCCGCGTGGTGATGGAGCTCGCGAAGCGCCATCACGCGCCCAATCTGTCCAGCGACCTGCTCATGGCCGTGGCCAAGCGCGCCATCGCGTCCGAGCAGCAGCGCGCCTCGAGCCTGATGCCCACGCTGTCGAGCATTGCCTCGGCCACGCCGTTCATCGGTCTGTTCGGGACGGTCTGGGGCATCATGAACGCTTTCATCAAGATCGGCGTCGAGAAGAGCGCGTCGCTGCCGGTGGTGGCGCCGGCGATTGGCGAGGCGTTGATCGCCACCGCCTTCGGCTTGATTGCCGCCATTCCGGCCACCATCGGCTTCAACTACGTCGACAAGCGCATCGGCGACCTGATCGAAGAGCTGACGGCCTCGTCCGAGGCGTGGGCCGAGATGCTGGCCGCCGACCCCGGTGGCCCGACCTCGGCCATGCCGCTGGTGAAAGAGTCGAATCGCCCGCCAGCCGGCGCGGGCGTGGCGCACGCTCGAGGCTGACCCATGGGCATGCAAGTCGGCTCGCGGCGGCGCGGGGGGTTCCGCGACATCAACGTCACGCCGCTGGTGGACGTGATGCTGGTGCTGCTGATCGTGTTCATGGTCACGGCACCGCTGCTGACCACCGGCCTGCGCATCGACTTGCCCGAGGTGAAGGCCGCCGAGACGCCGGTGAAGGACGCACGCCTGCTGGTGACCGTCACCAAGGAAGAGCGCGTGCTGTTCGGCGAGAAGGACGTGACGGGCAAGGTGGCCCAGGCGTTGCGTGACAGCCAGCGCGTACAGAAAGAGCGCGAGCTCTACATCCGCGCCGACAAAGACGCGCGTTATGGCGTGGTCGCCGACGTGGTGGCGGCGGCCCGCTCGAGCGGTGTCGAGTCGCTGAACCTGCTGGTGCAGCCCGAGATGGAAGAGGTGGCCGACGAGCCGGAAAAGCCGGGCAAGCCGGCTCCGGGTGGAATGCCCAAGGCCCCGGCGCCGTCTCAGAAGAAGTGACCGCCATGGCGCGCGTAGAGACCCTGCGGAGCTTCACCCCGATGGAGGTCGGGGTCGCGGTGGCCGCGGCGTCGATGATCCAGGCGTTCTTCTTCATCTTGCTGATCGCCGCCGGCAAACCCCGGGTCGAGATCCGGGCCAAAGACGAGGTGCTGCCGCGCGAGCTGCCCATGGCGGTCAAGCCGGTGCTCGACGACGCGCCACTGCTCAAGCTGGGCGGCAAGAAGGTGAAGCCCAAGCTGCCCGAGATGTGGAAGAAGCTCGACCCCATCCCGGCTCAGCGCTTCGAAGAGAAGAGCGCGCCCAGCGACAAGGCGAAAGACGACCCCAAGGCCGCGCCGACCAGCTCGGTGGCCGTGGGTGACGCCGCCGCGCCGCCCCCGGACGCCGATCTGGCCAAGCAGGTGGATCCGGCCCTTCAGGATCTGGACGCCGCGGTGGCCGCCAAAGACCCCGAGGTCGAGGGCCCCGGCGCGAAGGACGGCGTCAAAGAGGGCACCGAAACGGATCCGCTCAAGGCACGCGCGGTCGATCAGTACCGAATGAAGGTGCTGGGTTGGTTCAACTCGCGCTTCAAGCAGCCGGTGGGGCAGATCCCCTGCGACGAGCTGCACAAGCTGTCGGCGTCGGTCAGCGCAAACGTCAGCTCGGACGGCACGGTCACGGGCTACAGCATGACGCGGCCGAGCGGGAACGCGACCTTCGACGCCAAGGTGAGGGCCACCATGGACGGCATCGTGGGGCAGCAGCTGCCGCCTCCGCCGCCCTTGTACCCGGGCATCTTGGGCTCTACGGTCCAACCCACGTTCTCCGGAAAAGGCGCCAAATGCGAGTGACCAGTCTCCGCTGGGTCGTCGCGCTCTCTGTGCTGAGCGCGGTCGCCCATGCCCAGGAAGCAAAGCCCGACGAGAGCGCCCTGGGCGAGTTCGTGGTCACCGGCTCGGGCAGCACCGAGCACGTGCCCAAGATCGCCGTCTTGCCTTCGCTCTCGCCAGACATGGAAGACGTGGTGGTGCGCGGCACGGTGCGCCGGAATTTCGAGCTGACCGGGCTCTACGACGTGATCGCAGACGCCAAAGCGCCACCCGGGCTCTATGGCTTCGAGGACGCCGTGGACATCGACGCCTGGAAGAAGCTCGGCGCCGAGGCCATCGTCAAGGTGGCGGCACGCAAGCACACTTCCGGCAAGATCGAGGTCTTCGGCCTGGCGTACTTCCTCAACGTGGGGAAGGACCCGGTCTACGAGAAGAAGCTCTTGGTCGACGCCAAAGACGTGCGGGTCACCGCGCACCGCATCACCGACGCGTTGCTCGGCGCGCTGACCGGCCGGCCCGGGGGCTTTGCCAGCCACTTCGTGTACAGCGGCCGCTGGGGAACCAAGAGCTATCGCATCTTCAGCATGGACGCCGACGGTCACAACCTGACGCCGACCAGTGACCCGAACGACACGGCCATTGCGCCGGCGTGGGGGCCGAACCAGCAGATCTTCTACGGCCTCTCGAAGAACTACTCGCCGTACCGGCTGATGCGCTTCGACGGCCAGAAGCACGAGCGCATTGCCCTACCCTTCAAGACCAGCATCTACAGCGTGGCGTTCGACAAGACCCACGCCAAGATGGCGGTGGCGGTGGCCGACAGCGCGGGCAGCGCCATCTATGTGGGCAAGCCCGACGGCAGCGAGATGAAGAAGGTCAGCTCGACCGAGCTGGCGACCCACCCGGTGTTCAGCCCCTCGGGAAAGCTGGCGTGGATCGGTGGCAGCAAGGCCAAGGGCTCGCAGCGCGTGT
Source organism: Polyangiaceae bacterium (assembly GCA_023150915.1). Lineage (GTDB taxonomy): Bacteria > Myxococcota_A > Polyangia > Polyangiales > Polyangiaceae > JADJKB01. The sequence continues at coordinate 84,078 of JAKLKA010000006.1, read as the reverse complement.
ACGTGGACGACAAGCCCGTCTCGCCCCCCGGGTTCACCGCGGGCGCGCCTGCGTTCTGCGACACGGAAGACGGCATTCGCCTGGTCTATTCGGTGTCGGTGGGCGGCGACCGACACGACATCGTGATGAGCGCCGAGAAGGGCGGTGGCACCCAGCGGCTGACCCAGAATCAAGGCTCGAACACCTCGCCCGCGTGCAGCCCCGACGGCCGTTTGCTGGCGTTCTTCTCGACCCGCAAGAAGCCGGGCACCTACTTCATGAGCCTGAAGCGCTGGAAGACCCAGCAGCTCAACGGGCAGGTGGGTGAGTCGCTACGCTGGGAAGCGCTGCCGCCGCCCTGACGGCGCGGCCCTCAGAGAAACACGCCCGACAGCGCCATCGGGATCTGAGCGTTGCCCACGATCTTGATCTTGCCGGCCATGGCGAGCTGCATCGGGTTCTGCTTGCCCGTTTGCATGTCCATGAAGTCGTTCATCTTGCACTCGAGCCTGCAGTCCGGTGCGTCCAGTTTGGGCGCGGCGTTGCCCGGGGTGATGGCCAGCTTGTGCGTGGCGCCGCCGGCGTCGACCACGAACGAGACCGTGCCGACGATGTTCTTCACCAGCTTCACGCGCTCGGCGTCGACCGTGAGCGCCTTGAAGGCCATGACCTGTTGCTCGGGCTTCAGCTCGACGTCGCCCTGCATGACTGCGCCCTGCACGAAGATGGGCTTGAAGTCCTCGGGGTTGCAGGTCACCTGAATGATGACGTCGTCTTGCATGCCCTCGCTGACCTCGAGCTCGCCGTTGTTCAGCCGCATGGTCCACTCGCCGGCGCCTTGAACCCGGAACACCATCGAGCCGTTCGACGACTTGCCGGCCAGCCCCGCCTTGAGCGACTCGAACTTCGACGGTAGGTACTGGCTGAAGAACTCTTTGGGTGACTCCGGAACGTCGGTCATGGCGATGATTCCCTCTGGTCAGGCGCCGGGGCAGAGCCGGCGCACCGAAATGGATCATGCGCCCCCCGTCGCGTCAATCACTGGTCGCGGCTCCGGGTATACTGCGCAGACGGTGAGCGCCGACCCGCCCGTGCAGACCAAGCCGCCGAAGCCAGCCAAGGCGTTCTGGGGGCGCTTCGTGGTGGGCCACTTCTTGGCCTACCCGGTGTGCTTTCTGACCGCGGCGGGCGCACTGCCCTACGCGATGATCCTGCGCCGGAACGAGCTATTGAATCCCGGCCGCGCCGGCGCCCGAACCCAGATCGTCGCGGACGCGGCGCGCGACCTGAAGCTCTCGGCGATCGAGGCGGCTCAGGTCGAAATCGTCCTCGAATGGGCGATGTGGGCCTGCATCGCGGTGTTCGTGGTGCTGCACGTCGCGGCCCTGCCCTGGTCGTTCGCGGCCGCCGACGCGGTCCGCCACCCCGATCGGGGCAACAAGGGGCTGAAGCGCGGTTTTCGAATATTCGCGGGCACCGCCGCCACTACGGTGGTGCTGGTGGCGCTGTCTGGAACCGCCGGCTGGATTTGGGTGCTGACCCGATGAATGCTCTTCCCATGACCCGCCTCGCGCTCTTCGGCTTTCTGGTTTCGCTGGCTGCGGTGACCGCCTGCGGCGAGAGCGGCGGCGACGAAAAGGGTGGGACCGGTGGCACCGACGGCGGCGGTGGCACGGCGGGGGTCATCCTCGACGGCGGCGGCACGGTGCCCGATGCGCCCGCCGGTGAGACGTTCTGCCAGAAGGGGGAGTGCAACTACCAGAAGCAGGATTGCGCCAGCGGTGGCACCTGCCTGCCCTCGGACTCGCCCCCTTCGACCGGGGACTGGCCACCCAAGTGCCTGTCCGCGGGCACGAAGGCCCTGGGTGAGAGCTGCAGCGCGTGGAACGATTGCGTGGCCGGTGGGTTCTGCGTCGGTATCAGCGGGGCCGCCGACGGCGGCGTGGTCCCCGGCACCTGCCGCAAGCTGTGCTGCGGCGGCGACTGGAGCGCGTGCGGCGCCGGCCAGAGCTGCGTCCAGCAGGTCTACCTGGTTCGGCCGGGTGGCGGCGACCCGGTGTATGCGAACGCGGACATCTGCGTGCCGGTCAACGATTGCGACGTGTTCGACCCGAAGAGCTGCTCCGAGAAGGGCAAGAGCTGTCAGCTCGTCGACCCGACTGGCAACGTCGCGTGCATGTCGGCGGGCACCGGCGGCCCGGGGGACGCGTGCAGCTCGAAGAAGCCCTGCCAGGCCGGCTTCACCTGTGTGGCCGACGAGTGCCGGCGGCTGTGCAAGGCCGTGGCAGGTGGCGGAGAGCCGTCGTGCCCAGCGGGCGAAGGCACCTGCGTGCACTACACGCGCGACCCCGAGGGGGTCGGCGAGTGCACCCCGCTCGACTGATGCCGCTCAGCGCTTGAGCAGCTGGGCGATGGAGTGGGTTTCGCGGGCCCCGAGCAGCCCGAACTGGACCCCCAGACCGCCCGGCTTGGCCCAGCGCACCGTGCCTGGAAGCTTGTGGTCCACGCCGGAAACCCGCACGGCGATGGTAACCTGGGTGCCGAAGGGAACGACCTCGGTCGACTCGATGAACATCCCGCCCATGCTCACGTCCTTGGCGACGCCGGCGAACGCCGCACCGCCCTTGGGCTCGCACGACACGGCGAGGTCGACTTGGACTCGAGGATGAACGCGTTTCTCTTGCACGGTCGCCTCCGGCGGCGGCGCGCGAACGCTGGCGCTCGCGCGGGAGAAGAACCTTGAGCGGCGTGGTCGGGGAAGTCAAGACGGTGCGATCACGGACCGCGGCGAGCGGGCTTTCGCGTCACGTGGAGGGCTGGCAGCCGGCGCTGGTTGCGGTGGCGATCGCGGCCACCTTCGCGCTCTTGGTGGTGCCACGGCCGGCGGCGCCCGACACCTTGCCGCTGCCAAGCGTGGACGCGCGCGAGCAGGCGCGCGCGGCAGCCACCAGCCGCGCGCTGGCAACGCGCGCCGCCGCCGAGCCGCTGCCCTACCTGGTGCGCGCGCTGGGCGAGACACTGCGCGCGTTCGGCAAGGCCGACGTCGAGGGGCGAAGCGGCGACGCCGCGCGCAAGCTGATCGAGCTGCGCGGGCTGGCGCAGACGGCGCGCGCCAAGCATGGGGACGAGAGCGTGCAGGCTCTGCTCGGCTTGCAGACCGAGCTGTTCCTGTCCGCGATCGCGCGCTGGGAAGCGCGGCAGCCCGACGACGGTGAGCTGGCCGAGCTCGGCGGCGCCTTCTTGGACAAGGCCAAGGCAGCGGGCTGGCTCGCCGGAGAGCGCCGGCTGGCGGCTGACGAGCACGAGCGCCGCGCGCTCTTCAAGCTGCGCTGGGTCGAGGCCACGGGCCTGCGCAGCGCCGGCGGCTTTGCGCCCACGGCCAACGAGCTGCGCGTCTACTACCGCTTCCTGTTGGCGCATTCGGCCCAGAGCAGCGAAGAGGCCCTGCGCCAGATCGGCGCCGTCGAGAAGGTCGACCTCGAGTATCCGGGGCAGTTCGCCCGGGGCGTGGTCCACTATCGCGGGGGCCAGTTCGGCTTGGCCGCCGAGGCGTTCCAGGCACATCTGACCAAGCACCCCACGGGCCCCTGGGCCTTGCGCGCCAAGAATCACCTACTTGCCGCCGCAGAACGGACGCGCGAGACCACGCCCGCGCCGTGACCGACGAAGCCGACGACCTGCCCGACGTGCTGGCGCTCCCCGAAGGGCGACGCGTGCTCACCGCACGCGAGGTCGCAGACCAGTTGCGCGACCAGCGCCGGCTCCACGTGGTGGGCGCCGAAGGCGCGGCACCTGCCCTGGTGGCGCGTGCGCTGGCCGAGGCCGACGCGCACGTGTTGTACGTGGCCGCAGACGTCGACGCTGCCCGGCGGGCGGCCGCCGATCTGAGCTTCGTCGCGCGACCCGGCGAGGTGATCTTGTCGGTGCTGCCAGCCGAGTGCACGCCCTGGGCCGACGTGCGGCCCGATCGGCGCGCGCAGATGGCGCGTGCCGGCGCCCTGTTCCACATCGCCCGGGGCCTTCCGTGGCGCTTTCTGGTCACCACCGCCGCCGGGCTGGTGCGACGCCTGACCCCGCCGCGGCCGCTCGCCGAGGCCGGCGTCGAGCTCGTGGCCGAAGACGAGCTCGACGTGGCGAAGGTCGCTCGCGCCCTCGGCGCCGCGGGCTACCTGCGGGTGCCGCTGGTGGAAGATCCCGGCAGCTTCGCGGTGCGGGGTGGCGTGTTCGACGTCTGGCCGAGCGCCGCCGACGAGCCCGTGCGCGCCGAGCTCTACGGGGACATGGTCTTGTCGCTCAAGCGCTTCGACCCCGAGTCCCAGCGCACGGGTGACGCGCTCGAGCGCATCTGGCTTCCGCCAGCGCGCGAGGTCATCACCACCGATGCGGCGTCCGAGCGCGCGCGCGCGGTGCTTCGCTCGCTGTGCGACGCCATCGACTACCCTTCCAGCAAGGCGCGCTCGCTGGAAGAAGACGTGGCCACCGCCCGGAGCCTGTTCGGGCTCGATGGCTTCCTTCCGGCGTTCCACTCGCTGGTGCCGCTGTGGTCGTACCTGACCGACCGCACGGCGGTGCTGATCGAAGACCCGGCGCGGGTCGTGGCCCAGGCGCGCGAAGAGCTGACCCACGCCCAGTCGGGCCACGCCGAGCGGAGCGGGCAGCCGCGCTTCGGGGTCGATCAGCTCTACGTGTCGGAAGAATCCCTGGCGGCCGCGCTGGCCGAGCTGCCGGTGGTGGCGCTGCACCGCACGGCGGTGGCCGCCCCGAGCCCCGACGCCACGCGGCTCGACGCCATCGAGCTCGCGCCCCTGGACGCACCGAGCATGGCGATCCGCGACCACGCCGACCTGGGCCGCGCCGTGACCCGCGCCCGCTCCGAGCGCGGCAAGGGCGCGACGCTCGAGCCGCTGGTCCGACGCGTCGCGGCCTGGCACGACGCCGGGCTCGACGTCACCATCACCGCGCGCACCTCGACCCAGGCAGAGCGCATCACCACGCTGCTCGGCCACCGCGGCGTCCGCGTGGCCGACGCCGAGTCGCGCGCGCCGCGCGGCACGGTCAAGGTGATCACAGGCGCGCTTTCCCGCGGGTGCATCGTGCCCACCGAGCGCTTCGTGTGGGTCACCGAGGAAGAGATCTTCGGGCAGCGTGCCCACCGCCGCCAAGAGCGCAGCAAGTCGGCCAAGGCGTTCCTGGAAGACCTGCGTGCGCTCGAGGTCGGCGACTATGTGGTGCACGCCGACCACGGCATCGGTCGCTACCTGGGCCTGGAGAAGAAGACCCTGAACGGCGTCAGCCTCGAGCTGGTGGTGGTTGAGTATCAGGGGGGCGACAAGCTGTTCTTGCCGGTCCACCGGCTGAGCCAGATCCAGAAGTATTCGGGCGGCGAGGGCGCACCGAAGGTGGATCGCCTGGGCGGGTCGAGCTTCGCCAAGACCAAGGCGCGGGTGCAGCAGCGCGTGCGGCAGATGGCCGACGAGCTGCTCAGGCTCTATGCCGAGCGTGCAGCGCTGCACAAGCCGCCGCTCGGCCGCCGCGACGACGAGTATGCGGCGTTCGAGGCCACCTTCCCCTACGAAGAGACCCGCGATCAGGCGGCGGCCATCGACGAGGTGAACGCCGACCTGGAGAAGGCGGCGGTGATGGACCGCCTGGTCTGCGGCGACGTGGGCTTCGGCAAGACCGAAGTCGCGCTGCGGGCAGCCTTCCGTGTGGCCATGAGCGGGCGGCAGGTGGCGCTGCTCTGCCCCACCACCGTGCTGGCGCAGCAGCACTATCTCACCTTCGCCGGCCGCCTCGCCGGCTACCCCATCCAGGTTCGCCCGCTCAGCCGCTTCGAGTCGAAGAAGGAATCGATCGAGACCCTGAAGGGGCTGAAGGACGGCTCGGTGGACGTGCTGGTGGGCACGCACCGCGTGCTCAGCAAGGACGTGCATTTCAAGAACCTGGGGCTGCTCATCGTGGATGAAGAGCAGCGCTTCGGCGTGACGCACAAAGAGCGGATCAAGCAGCTGCGCGCGTCGGTGGACGTGCTGACGCTGTCGGCGACCCCCATCCCGCGCACGTTGCAGATGGCGGTCGGTGGCCTGCGTGACATGTCCCTGATCACCACGCCACCGATGGACCGGCGCTCGATCCGCACCATCACGTCGCGCTACGACGACCAGGTGGTGCGCGAAGCCATCGAGCGCGAGCTGTCACGCGGCGGCCAGGTGTTCTACGTGTTCAACCGGGTGGAGGGCATCTACGAGCGCGCTGCGCGCGTTCAAGAGCTGGTGCCCGGGGCCAAGGTAGCCGTGGGCCACGGTCAGATGGGCGAGGCAGCGCTCGAGCAGACCATGCTCGACTTCATCGAGGGGCGCTTCGACGTGCTGGTCTCCACCGCCATCATCGAGAGCGGGCTCGACATTCCGCGGGCCAACACCATCGTGATCGATCGCGCGGACATGTTCGGGCTGGCCCAGCTCTATCAGCTGCGCGGCCGGGTGGGCCGCAGCGCCGAGCGAGCCTACTGCTACCTCTTGGTGCCGCCGCCCAGTCAGCTCAGCGACGAAGCGCGGATCCGCATCGAAGCGCTCGAGCGCCACACCGAGCTCGGGGCCGGCTTCCAGATCGCCACCCTGGACATGGAAATCCGCGGCGCCGGCGACCTGCTCGGGGCCGAGCAGAGCGGCTTCGTGGCCAGCGTGGGCTTCGATCTGTTCTGTCAGATGCTGCAAGAGGCCTCTCACGAGCTTCGCGGCGAGACCATCGTGCACGGGGTGGACCCCGAGCTCAGCTTCGACGTGGACGCGCTGCTCCCCGAGGCATACGTGGCAGAGATTGGCGTGCGGCTCAGCCTTTACAAGCGGCTGTCGAGCGCCAGCGACGAGCAAGAGGTGCAAGAGATCGCCGTCGAGATGGAAGATCGCTTCGGCCCGCCGCCAGAAGAGGCGAAGAAGCTGGTCGAGCTGATGCGCATCAAGACGGACCTGCGGCGCTTGATGGTGCTGGGGTGCGAAGCCAGCGCAAGGAGCGTGTCGCTGCACCTGCGCGACGACACGCCGCTCGACCCGCTGAAGATCGGAGAGCTGGTGGGCAAGAAGAAGAGCCCCTGGCGCATCTCGCCCGAGGGTCGCCTCACGCGGCGGGCGGCCGAGGGCGAGGCCTTTCCGAACGGAATTGCCCTGGCCGACCGGGCGCTGGAAGAGCTGGCCGCGTGCGTGCGCGCCGAGGCTCAGAACTGACCGCGAGCGCCGAAGCCGCCTGGCCCCAGGAACAGGCCGGTGCGCGGCTGCTCTTTTCTGCCACCGAAGTCGACGACGAACAGCCCCAGGGCAGCCGTGCCCGCCGCCGCCAGCGCCGTGGCGCCGATCAGCAGGTTCGTGCGTAGCTCTTTGTCGTGGCCTGCCGCGACGCGGGCGTCGGCCTCGGCCTGGGTCGACTTCGGCAGCTCGCGCTCGTAGGTGTCGAACGCGCTCTTGGTGTCGAGCGCGCTCCACACCGTCACGCCGCCCAGCACGGCCGTGAGCCCTGCGCCGGCATAGAACCAGATCGGGCTCGGCCCGGCCGCGGGCGGGGGCGGCGGCGGCGGCGCGGCGGTGCTGGTCGGCCCCGGCACCACGACCTCGCGGGACCTGTCGACGGAGATGCGCAGGCGCTCGCCGGCACGCACGCGCAGGCTCTTGTCGAGCAGGGCCTTGCCGTCCAGCACCACGCGCACCCGGTGCTCGCCGGGGTCGACCGATGCGACGGGCGGGGTGCCCTCGATCTTCCGGTCGTCGACGAAGGTCTCGGCACCCGCGGCCACTTCGATCTCGAGCGTGGCCACGTTCTGCCGGGCGACGGCCCGCTCGCTCTCGATCTGGGGCAGCAGGGTCTTGGGCGTCTCGGGATCGGCCAGCACCTGGTCGAAGTGGGCGAGCGCGGCGACATAGTGCTCGAGCTTGGACTCGGCGAGCGCCCAGTTGAACAGCACCACCGGGTGGGGGCGCAGCTTCTGCGCTGCCTCGAAGTGCGTCGCGGCCTTCGCCCAGTTCTTGGCTTGGTAGGCTTCGATGCCGGACTCGAACTCGCGGCGGCCGCACGCCTCGGGGTCTTCGGTGCACGCTTCGGCGTGGGCGGTCGAGCAGACCGCGAACGAGAGCGCGACCACCGCTAGCCAACCGACCGACCGCATTGCGCGGCCAGCCTACCACGCGCCCTCACTTCTTGCCGAACGGGTACTCTGTCACCAGCGGGTCACCCGGCTTCTTGATGACGGGAGGACGCGCGCCCTTGCCGCTGGGCTTGGCGGACGCGCTCGGAACTGGCTCGGCGATCTTGGTCAGCGGCACCACCACGCCGCGGTCTCGATCGGGGACAACCGTGACTTTGCTCGGCTCGAAGCCCGGCGCGGTCACCTCGATGGTCACCGGCGCGTCCCCGCGCGGAAGCGTGGCCCGGCGGGGCTTGCCCTGCGCGCTGACGCCCGCGACCACCACGGTGGCTTCCACGTCCGGCTGCGTCGTCACCTCGACGTTCACGTCGGTCACCACCGGTGCAGTGCTCGGCGGCGGCGCAGGTGCCGGCGCGTGGTCGCGCTTCAGCGCGATCCCCAGCGCGCCCACCGTCAGCACCACCGCGAAGCCCGCCGCGGCATACGGCCAGACGCCGCGTGACTTCGCCGGGTCGGGTCGCACGGTCACCACGCCGCTCGCGCGGTCCACGATGGCCGACTCGGTCACGACGTCGAAGTTGACGGTCCGCAGCCCCTCGATGGACTCTTCTTGCGCCTTCCGATCGCTCTCGAACAGCGCGTTCATGCACTCGGCCAGCTTGCTCTGGGGGTTGTCGACGCCGCTGGCGCGCACGAAGTCGTCCAGCTCTTGCGCCAGCTCGCGCGCGGTCTGGTGCCGCTGGTCGGGCTCGGGCCTGAGGGCGCGCATCAGCACCTTCGCGAGCCCCGGGGGGAATCCGGGTACGCGCTCGGCTGGATCCGGGATCTCTTCGAACAGCAGCTTGTGCAAGGTCTCGGACTCGTCGATACCGGAAAACAGCCGGGCGCCGACTGCGGCTTCGTACAGCGTGGCGCCCAGCGCGAACAGGTCCACGCGGTGATCGAAGTCCCGCCCCAGCACCTGCTCGGGGGCCATGTAGCTGAACTTGCCCTTCACCCGCCCCAGGGTGGTCTGCGCAATCCGCCCGGCGGCCCGCGCGATGCCGAAGTCGATCAGCTTGACGTCGCCCTTGTACGTCAGGAACACGTTTTGCGGGCTGACGTCTCGGTGGACCAGCCCCAGCGGCTGACCGTGGTCGTCCTTCATCTCGTGCGCGTAGCCGAGCCCTTCGGCGACCCGCGCGCCGAGCCACGCCACCAGCACCGGCTCCAGACGAGTGGCCCGCCGCGCCATCACGCTGATCAGCTTCGAGAGCGGTTGGCCGTGCAGATACTCCATGGCCAGAAAGAGCGTCTCGCCCTCTCTTCCCAGCTCTTGGACCTGCACGATGTTCGGGTGCGCGACGCGCACCAGCAGGTTGGCTTCATCCAGGAACTGGCTGATGAACTCGCGCTCTTCCGACAGGTGGTCGTGGACCACCTTGATGGCCACCAGGCGCTCGAAGCTCATCGGCCCGGTCATGCGCCCCAGATACACCGCGGCGCTGCCGCCCACGCCGATGCGGGGCCCGACCTGGTAGCGGCCGAGCTTGGCCCCCGCCATGCGTCGACGGGCCTCGAACCCCGGGGCAGCTACCGCGCTCACGTGTCACCTGGTCTGAATTCTCAGGATCCGTTCCACCAGCGCCCACTCGTCGCGAGCCAGGTTGTCGGCTGCGTCGCGCAGCGCGGCCTTGAGCGCCAGGATCATCGGGCGGTCGATGCCCTCGATCTTGGGCAGCAGGCCCTCGAGCGCGACCACGGCCTTCTCGGGCAGCGGGCGCCGCGCGATCAGATGCAGCTCGACGGCGATGTTGGTCCAGGTGGGGTCGCGCGTGACCTCGGTGAGCTTGAGCCCGTAGACACCCACGGTGTCGAGCACGTCGCGGGGCACCGCCCGGCCCTCGCGCGCCCGGGCCAAGAGGCCCTTCAAGTGATCTCCCAGCAAGCGCGCGGCGGCGTCGTGGCGCCCCATGGTGATCATGCGGTCGGCCATGCGCGCCATGGTCAGAAGGCCGTCGGCCTTCTCGGTGCGCTGGGTGGTGTCGGCGCCTTCCAACCCGGGGTGCGCCGCGCTCAGCGTGGCGCGCACCGCGGGGATCTCGGGCGACGTGGGCTTGATGGCGGCGAGCTGGATCGACGGCTGCGCCTTGGGCGTGGTCTGGGTCGAGCGCGGCGAGGGCGGGGCCAGCGTCTCCACGCCGTCGTCCACCGCGCGCACCACCATCTCTTGCGTTCCGACGATGATGCGATCGCCGTCGCTGAGCGGGGTCGGGCCGGCAATGGGCGCCTCGTTCACGATCACGCCGTTGGTGCTGCCAAGGTCTTCGACGAACAGCGCGGCGTGTGAGACCAAGAGGCGGGCGTGGTGTCGCGACACCAGCATGTCGTCGACGATCACCTGGCAGCTTCGGCTGCGCCCGAGCAAGAGCTCACCCCGGGAAAGCGCAATCTCGTTTCCCCCCATCTGCAGCGCGAAGCGTCGCTTGGCGGTCGAGGCGCCCCCACCGAGCTCCGCGCGCGGCCAAGTGACCGGCGTATTACGCACGACGGCTACTATAGGGAAATTCGTGGGCCGGGTCGACCAGCGGGGGCTGTGGCATACTGGCCGCCGTGCGCGGCGGTTATCTGTTCAGCATCGGGCTGGCGTGCGCTGCGTGCAGCCTGTTCCCGGAAGCGGCCCCGCTCGTGGGTGACGACTCGGGGGCGGCCGGCAGTGGTGGCGCCGCGGGGTCTGGCGGAAGCACCGGCGGAACGGGCGGAATTGCCGGCACCGGAGGCAGCGGAGGCACCGGAAGCGCTGGCGGCAGCGGAGGAACCGGCGGGGCTTCGGGCTCGGGCGGCGCGTCGGGATGTGGGGGCCAGCAGTCGCTCACGCTCGAGGCGGCGCGCGACACCTACATCGTCAACACGCCTCCGGGCTCGAACCACGGCAGCGAGACCATCCTCGAGGTGCTCACGTTCAACACCTTCGCGGGGCACCGCGCCTTGGTCGCGTTCGCGATCGACAAGGCCACCCTGCCGGCGGGCGCCAAGCTCGAGAAGGCGACGCTGAAGCTGCGTGTGGCGCTGAACGACGGCGCGACGCAAGACATCGGCGCTCACCGCCTTCAGCAGGCCTGGACCGAGAAGGGAGCGAGCTGGACCAAGTTCGACGGCAGCGTGAGCTGGACGAAAGAGGGCGGCGACTTCTTGGCACCTTCGGCCCAGGTCTCGGTCGGGCCCAGCACCAAGGTCGGCGACACGCTCGCCTGGGACGTCACGGCGGACGTGGCCAGCACCCTCTTGGGCGCCAGCGCGAGCCAGGGGTGGTTGTTCAAGCCCCTGGTGGACGACCCCCTGAACGGCGAGAAGCTCCACTTCGCCAGCCGTGAGGCCGTGGATGCCTCGGCGCGGCCCAAGCTCGACCTGGCCTACGTGGTGTGCCCATGAGCGCGCACAAGGGGTTCCGCCTGAAGTTGCCCACGGGGACGTTGCCGCTGCCGCCCGGTGCCTACGAGATCGGCCGCAGCGCGCACTGTCAGGTCATCTTGGAGGGCGCGAAGGTGTCGCGCCTGCACGCGCGCATCGTGGTCGACGACAGCGGCGTCGCCATCGAGGATCTGGGCAGCTCGAACGGCGTGTTCGTGAACAGCAAGCGCATCTTGCGGGGGAAGGCCGCGATAGCGCCCGGTGATCGCTTGTTGGTGGGCGACGTCGAGCTCGAGCTGACGGTGGGTGACCTGCACTCGACGGTGCCGCCGGACGCGCGACCCTCGGGCCGGCCCACCTTGGTCGAGTCGCTGCCAAGCCCGAGCTCGACCTCGGGTTCGCCCCGGACCACGGCCACCACCAAGGTCCACGCGCTCGAGCTCTTGGGCAGCGTGGCCGAGCGCGCCATCGGCACCGGCGACGCCAAGCGTGCCGAGATGATCTTGGAGGGGCGCCTGCGCGAGGTGCTCGATGCGGCGGCGGTCGACAGCTGGGATGCGCGCTCGCGCGAGCTGGCCATCGAATCGGCGCTGCTCCTGGCGCGCTCGCTGCCTGCGGCCAGGTGGCTCGACTTCGCGGTGGACCTCTTGGCCGCCACCCGCACCCTGCCCACCGAGCGCGAGCTGGGCGCCTTCGAGGGCGCCGTGAGCCGGGTCACCGGCGCCGACGCGCGCAAGCTGCAGGACTACACCAACCTGGTCCGCGCCATGCCCGCCTCGCTCGAGAAGGTGCGATCGCTGCAGCGGCTCGAGGCGCTCTTGGCCACGGTGTGCGGCCGGCAGTGAGGCCGACTCAGGCGTCGCCTTCGGCCGCCTCGAACAACCGCTTCTGCGACGGCGCCGAGCTGGCTGGGTCGAAGCAGCGTCGGCAGCGGGCTTCGTACGACTCGGTGCCGCCCACCACCACCGTGGCGTCGCGGCGCACGAGCCGCTGCGAGCGGTCGGCCGGGTTGCCGCAACGCATGCAGATGGCCAGGTTCTTGGTCACGTACTCGGCCACGGCCATCAGGTGCGGCATCGGCTCGAAGGGGCGCCCCAAGTAGTCCTGGTCGAGGCCCGCCACCACCACGCGCTTGCCTTCGTTGGCCAAGCGCTCGGCCACGGGCACCACGGGCGGGCCGAAGAACTGCGCCTCGTCGATGCCGATCACGTCGGCGTCAGCGGCCAGCTCCAAGATCTCGTTGGCGTCATCGATGGCGATGGCGGTCAGCTCTTGCCGCGAATGGCTGACCACGCTGTCGGGGGCGTAGCGCGAGTCGATCCGCGGCTTGAAGATCTTCACGGTCTGCTTGGCGTACCGCGCACGATTCAGGCGACGAATCAGCTCCTCGGTCTTGCCGCTGAACATGCAGCCGGTGATGACTTCGATCCAGCCGGTGTCGCGCGGGACGTGATGCATCGCGAGCCCCGGTCAAACCCTGCGGGCGAGCGACGTCAACCCTTCACGCCCCCGGCGGTCAGCCCAGCCACCAGGTTCTTCTGAACCACGTAAAACAGCAGCATCACCGGCAGGCTGACCAGGATGGACCCGGCGGCAAATGCGCCCCAGGCGGCGTCGTGCTCACCCACGAAGCGCTGAAGGACCACCGGCAGGGTGAGCGCCTCTTCTTTACCCAAGATGGTCGCGGCCAAGATGAACTCGTTGTAGGCGCTCATGAACGCGAACAGGCCGGTCACGGCGATGGCCGGGCGCGCCGCGGGCAACACCACGCGCACGAACGCGCCGAAGCGCGTGGCGCCGTCGACCATGGCGGCCTCTTCCAGATCTTTGGGGATGGTGTCGAACGCGCCGCGAAGCTGGAAGATCGCGAACGGCACGCTGGTGGTGGCGTAACAGACCACCAGCCCGGTGCGGGTGTCGAGCAAGCCCAGCGTCTCGAGCACGATGTAGAGCGGCACCGCGCTGGCCACCATGGGGAACATCTGAGTGGCGAGCAGCAGGCGCACGCCGGCCTCTTTGCCGACGAAGGTGAAGCGCGAGAGCGCGTAGGCAGCGGGCAAGGCAATGGCGATACCCACCAGCGCAGTGGCCACGCTGACCACCAGTGATGACACGGCCTGCGACACCACGTGCGGACCACTGAGGAAGTGGTGCACGTGGTCGAGGGTGAGACTTCGCGGAATGGGCAGCACCCGGCGTTCGGGCGCGCTACCCGCCGAGAGCGCCGTCGAGACCACCCACAGCACGGGATAGAGCGAGAACGCGACCCCGACCACGATGGCCAGGTGCGAAAGCGCGCTCTCTACCCAGCCGACGCGCCGCTCGTTCATGCGGCCGCCTTCTCGCGATTGACCAGCGACATCAGGCGCGACGACACGAACAGCAGCAAGAAGATCAGCACGGCATAGGCCGCGGCGTAGCCGTACTGGGCCTGACGGGTGAAGGCCCAGCGGTACGCCTCGGACACCAGGATGTCCGTGGTGCCGTCGGGTTCGCCGCCCGAGACCAGGAACACCACGTTGAACTGGTTGAAGGTCCAGATGGCGCCCAGCAGCACGGCGGGCAACATGGTCGGGACCACCATCGGAATGGTGACGCGCCACAGCCGCTGCCAGCGCGTGGCCCCGTCGACCTCGGCGGCCTCGAGCACCTCTTTCGGCACCGAGGTGAGCGCCCCCAGCGTGACCACCATCATGAACGGAAAGCCCAACCAGACGTTGGTGCTCAGGTTCGCGGCGAACGCCGTCGAGAAGCGCGCCCACCACGAGAACGGCTCAGCGCCGCACGCCTCGACCAGGGCGCTCACCGCGCCGAACTGCCGGCTGAACATGCCCTTCCATGCCAGCGCCGTCACGTAAGACGGCACCGCCCAGGGGATGATCAAGAGCACGCGATAGACGGGCTTGAGCGCCAGGCTGGGTCGCGAGAGCAAGAGGCCGAGCGCGAAGCCGATGCCGAGGTGCAAGCTGAGGTTCGCGACCGTCCACAAGAGCGTGATCAAGAGCACCAGGTAAAACGACCCACTGGACAAGAGCGGCGCGCCCCGCGCCGTGAGGATCTCCCAGAAGTTCGCCAGGCCGACGTAGTGCATGTGGCCCTGCGGCCCGGCAAACAGCGACGTGCCCGCTCCGACCGTGATCGGCAAGATCACCAGCGCGCCGACGCCGATCACCGCGTGCGCGACCCAGCGGTAGGCGGGCAGCGATCGCCTGAGGGCCGGCCCCAGCTCGCCCTGCCGAAAGCGTGTGAACAGCCAGAACGCCCCCGCCAAAGACAGCGCCCCGAGCACGAGCAGTGCGCCGTTCGGCGAACGCCGCGCCGGTGGGGGGCGGACCACGTCGTCGAAGCGCCGCGCGGCCTCGGTCAGGGCTGCCTCGGGCGTCACGGCCCCCGAAAGGGCCTTCTTCAACGCGCGCTCTGCCGGCTCCCAGGTGGCGCGCATGCGCGGCGACGAGGGCATGGGCACGGCCACCGTCGCCTGCGCCGCGAACGCCGCCAGAAAAGCGTCGCCGCCGGCGGCCGGCCGGTTCAGCGCCACCACCTGCCGCCCGACCCGCGCACGGATCTCTGCGCCCGGCTCGCCGGCAAGGAACGCGAGCAAGGCCTTGGCCATCGCGTTGCCGCTCCCCTTGGGGGTCAGGGCCGCCGCTTCGACGGTCAAGAACGGCCGCATGGGCCCCCCGGCGGCCTCGATCTTCGGGAGCGGCACGACGCGATACTTCACGCTCTGGCCGACGTCGCTCGCGAACCACGGGCCGCTGATCACGGTGGCGGCCTTGCCGGTCTTGAACAGCTCGCCGACCACGGCGCCAGAGGCCTCTTCGGGCACCACCCGGTCACGCATCAGGCGCTGCACCAGCTCGAGCGAGCGAACCCCCGGCTGCCCGCGAAAGCCGAAGCTCTGATCGGGCGCGAGCTGCGCCCCGCCGAAGGCGTGGAGCACGGCCGCGTGGAAGTACATGTTGCGGATCTCGTAGGCCAGGGGCAGAGCGCCCGATGGCAGCTTCAGCTGACCCAGGCCCTCGAGCGTGGCGGGCACCTCGGGCACCAGCGCCTCGTTCACGTAGAGCGCGAGGCACTTGAGCGCGAGCGGCAGGCCGCGCAGACCCGCGGGCGACGCCAGAGCGCCGAGCGCGCTCTCGGAGAACTGCCCCGGCGCTGCCAGCTCGCTGGGAATGGGCGAGACCACGCCGCGCTCCACCAGATCGCCGATGCGTTCGTGCGAGTCGATGAACAGGTGCGGGCCGTGACCTCGGGGCACCGCGGCAGTCAGCTTGGCGGCGTAGGCGTCGTGGGGCACCTGAAGCGCCTCGACCTTCACGCCGTGCCGCTTCTCGAATTCGGCCAGCACCTGCTCGAGGGCCGTCTTCTCGTCGCCACGGTAGGCGTGCCACACCGCCAGGGGCTCGTCCGCAGCGGCCCGCGCCGGGCACCCCAGGACAATCAGCAAGAGCAGCAAAAATCGCTTCATTTCGCGCGGCCCGAGCGCTTCATCGCGGCAGAAAGGAAGGACGTCACCATCCCCCGCGGAGCGAGCTTGCTGAGCACGGTCTGCACGCGATTCACCGCGCCCGGAACGCAAACGACGTCGCCAGCGCCGTACGCGAAGAGGGCGCGCTCGGCGGTGGCAGCGGCGGTGAGCGCCGCGATGCGTTCGACCCCCGGCTCGATGCGTGCTGCCTGTTGAAAGCCCGTCGGCACCGGACCCGGGCAGAGCGCGGTGACCCGCACGCCGCTGCCCTCTACCTCTTTGGCCAGCGCCGCCGAGAAGCTGAGCACGAACGCCTTGGTCGCGGCGTACACCGCCATGAACGGCATGGGCTGAAACGCCGCCGTGGACGCGACGTTGAGCACCCCGCCGCGCCGCCGCTCGAGCATGGCCGGCAAGAAGTGGCGTGACAGCACCACCACCGCCTCGCAGTTGAGCCGCACCATCTCGGCCAGCTTGTCGGCACCCGCCTTGGCGAACACGCCTGCGTCGCCGAAACCGGCGTTGTTGACCAGGTGGTCGATGGGCAGCCCCAGCGCGTCCACGTCCGCCGCCAGGCTCTCGGCGCCGCCAGGCCGCGCCAGATCCGCCACCACCACCCGCACCGTCACCCGATGCTTCGCCGAGAGCTCGGCCGCCAGTTGGTCCAGCTTGTCTTTCGAGCGCGCCGTGAGCACCAGATCCGCGCCGCGCGCTGCGAGCTGTCGCGCCAGCTCGGCACCAATGCCCGACGAAGCCCCGGTCACCAGCGCGCGCGTCCCGAAGAACCCCTCCATTCCGTCAGCCCTCCCGATTCCAGAGCGCGCGCCCGCTGTCCGCTTCGAAGACATGCACGTGTTCGGCGGCGATGCCGAGCAAGAGCGCTGACCCCTTCGCCGGCCGCGACGCGCCGGGCAAGCGTGCCACGAACGGGAGCTCGCCGACCGTGCAGTGCGCGAACGATTCGGTCCCCAGTGCTTCGAGCACCTCGACCTGTGCGTGGATCTCGCCAGCGCCCTCTTTGCCCAGCTCTTCGGGCGGGGCGACGTCGTGCGGGCGGAGCCCCAGCACCACCTTGCCCGGCCGCGGGGCATCGCCCAGCGCGCTCACGCTTGGCCGAACGCTGACGCCGGGCGCGCGCACCACCCAGCGCCCGCCTTCGTGCTCCAGCTCGGCATCGATGAAGTTCATGGCCGGGCTACCGAGGAAGGCCGCCACGAAGCGCGTGGCGGGCCGCGCATAGACCTCGAGCGGGGGCCCCGACTGTTCCACCCGCCCGCGATTGAGCACGAAGATGCGATCGGCGAGCGTCATCGCCTCGACTTGGTCGTGCGTGACGTACACGCTGGTTGCCCCGATGCGATCGTGCAGCTTCTTGATGTCCACGCGCACCTGCGCGCGCAGCGCGGCGTCCAGGTTCGAGAGCGGCTCGTCGAACAAGAACACCTGGGCCCGGCGCACGATGGCGCGCCCCATCGCCACGCGCTGGCGCTGCCCTCCAGAGAGCTGCCGAGGAAAGCGTGTCAAGAGCGGGTCGAGCCCCAGCATCTCGCTGGCCTCGGTGATGCGCTTCTCGATCTCTGCCTTCGGTGTCTTGCGCAGCTCGAGCCCGAACGCCAGGTTGTCGCGCACCGTCAGGTGCGGGTAGAGGGCGTAGGATTGGAAGACCATCGCGATGTCGCGATCGCGCGGCGCCAGACGGGTCACGTCCCGGTCGCCGAAGCGAATGCTGCCGCCGTCGGCCTCTTCCAGGCCGGCGATCAGCCGCAGCAAGGTCGACTTCCCGCAGCCCGACGGCCCCACCAGCACCGCAAAGCCGCCGTCGGGCACGTCGATGTCCACGCCGGACAGAACCCGCGTCTGTCCGAAGCGCTTCTCGACGCCGCGAATGGTCACCTGTGCCACGGACCGCGGACGATATCGGAAATCTCGTTGCCCGTCGTCGGGTCCAAGGCTACGCGAAGGCGAAAATGCCCACCTACCGGCTGATCACGCTGGGCCCCAGTCACTACTGCGAGAAGGCCCGCTGGGCGCTGGCACGCTGTCGCGTGCCGTTTCGGGAAGAGCCGCACGTCCCGCTGATCCACTCGGCCCACACGCGCAAGGCGGGCGGGCGGCGCAGCGTGCCGGTGCTGGTCACCGACAGCGGCACCTTCGCCGACTCGACGGACATCCTCGAGCTGTGTGACCGTCAGGTCAGCGGCGCGCTGTACGGCAGCGGCGAGACCCGCCGACAGGCGCGCGACCTGGAAGAGTACTTCGACGAGAAGCTCGGCCCCCACACGCGCCGCCTGGTCTACTTCCACGTGCTGGACGAAAAGCAGCTGGTGGTCGACCTCTTCGCGCCGGGCGTGTCCCGGTCCGAGCGTACCGCGTTCGACCTTGGTTTCGTCGCGATCCGGGGCCTGATGCGCAAGGGCATGAAGATCGACCGTGCGGGCGCGGCCCGCTCGCGCGAGCAGGCGCTCGCCGTGTTCCGCGACGTGAGCGCGCGCATCAGCGACGGCCGGCGCTATCTGACCGGCGATCGCTTCACCGCAGCCGACCTCACCTTCGCGTCGCTGGCCGCTCCGGTGATCTTGCCCCCGGAATACGGCTGGCCGTTGCCGCCGCTCTCGTCCCTTGGCGCCCCGCTGCAATCCGAGGTCCGCCACTTCCGCGACTCGCCCGCCGGCGAGCTGGTGTTGCGCCTGTACCGCGAAGAGCGGGGTCAGGTGCTGGCGATTGGAGAGTGAAGGGCCTGGGATGGGCGCGATGCCGAAAGCTGGTGTCGCCGACCGGGTGCCGCGCCGCGAACCCGGGCGAGCTGGTCCGCGTGCTGCTCGCCCACGGCTTCGCCACCCGCTTCGACCTGTCCGCCGAATCCTGGGCGACCGCGCACCTCGTGCCGAAGTCCGGAAGCTCTTGACCACCGGCGCGGTGCGCTGAGGTCAGCGCCGGTGGCGGTGGCACGGAAGGGCTTCACTGCTGCTCCGCGGAGCCGCCGTTCGGCTTGGGGGCGGGTGCAGGGGTTCTGTCGCCCAGCTTGGCCAGCACCGCGCCCACGACCTCGCTGACGCCGGCGCGGGCGCCCTCGATCACATCGAGGGTCTTGGGGTCCGCCACCTCGAAGAACCCGCCGCTGGTCAGGGCGGCGCGCTGCCCTCGCAGGAACGCTTCGTTGATCTTGGCGACGTCCTCCGGCGTGCCATAGAGGTTGGCCTGAACCTTGGTGAACAGCGTGGCCGACGCGTTCGCCACCGCGATGCGGATCTCGCGCTCTGCATCGATCCGAAGCTTGGCAAGATCGAAGTCCTGCGCCACGCGACCGTGCTGCTCACGAGCGCGAAGCTCGGGCACCACCACGTTGTCGAGGCGGTCGCGATCGATCTCCAGCTGCGCCTTCGACACGTCCACCGGGACCATGGCGCGCGCGGTCTCACCCGCTGCCCGCTGACGCTCTGCTTCGGCCGCTGCGGTCGCCGCGCAGCGCACCGCCTCGGCCTCGGCGTCGGCGGCCAGCTTGCGGGCCTCGGCCTGTGTCCGCAGGGTGTACGCTTCGGCATCCGCGCGACGCTGCTCGGCGACGAACCCTTGCTCGGCCTGGGCCTCGGCCTCGATCACCTGCCGGCGCTTCTCGCGCTCGGCCACTTCGGTGACCCGTACCGTCTCGACCGACTGGCGCGCACGCTCGCGCTCGGCCTCGGCCTCGGCCAGTTGCCGCTCGGCGGCGGCACGCTGCCGCTCGGCAACGGCGATCTGCTCTTGCTTCTCGCGTTCTGCGACCTCCACCGCCTGTTCCTGGCGACGCTGCGCCACGTCCAGCGCCTTGGCGCGCTCGACCGCTGCCAGCTGCACACGGCGCTCCGCGTCGATGCGCTTCTCTTCGCTCTCGCGCGTCGCTTCCACCTCGACCATGGCGACCAACGCCCTCTGCCTGGCCTCGGCCTCGCGCTGCACCCGTTCGTACTCGAGCACGCGCTGCTGAGTCTCGACGTCCTGCAGCTTGCGGGCTTGCTCGCCGTCTCGCACCAGGCGGTTGCGCTCGGTGAGGTTCAGCTGGGTGATCTCGGCGATCTTTCGCCGCCCCTGGGCGTCGAAGATGTTCTCCACTTTCAAGAAGCGCTCGTCGGTCTGGTCGAGCTTGGAGATGGTCGCTGTCTCGAGCACCAACCCGTTCGACGACAGGTCCCCCGCCACCAGCTTCATCACCTCGGCCAAGAACTCGTCGCGCTCCGAGTTCAATTGCTCCAGGCTCTTGCTGGCCGCTGCGGTGCGCAGCGCGCTCACCAGCTTGTCTTCGACCAGGTCCTTAACGTCGCTCACCCTGCACATGCGCTCGCCCAGCGAGCGCGACGCTTGCAGAATGCTGTCGCGGTCGGCCTGAACGCGGACGAAGAATTCGGCGCGAATGTCGGCGCGGAGCTTGTCGAGGGTGATCAGCGCGTCTTCGTTCTCGCGCACCACCTGCAGCTTGATGGTCTGCAGGCTCACGGGCACCAGCTCGTGCAAGAACGGAATGACGATGCAGCCGCCGTCGCGGATCACCTGCACGCCGCCGGCGCCGGTCCGAACGAACGCCTCCGACGCCTTGGTCTTCTGATACAGGCGGGTCAGCACCAAGAGCGTGGCGGCGAGGGTGAGCAGGCCGGCTCCGAACGCGGTGAGCAGAATGCTGGATGACGCCGGCAGGTGCAGCCCCAGAGCGGGCCCGGCGATCGGCACCGAAAGCAGCGTGAGTCCCAAGATCGTCAGTACCAACAACATCATGGCTCTTCTCCGTCCTTTTCTGCGGTCGAGTCGACCGTGTAGATCCGTCGCTCGTCGTCGAAATCGACGACCACGATCTCGCTCCCCTTGGGGATGTCCGCCGCGTGGGCCCGGCACCGAAGCTGGAGCGGGGTGCCAGTACGGTCAGAGACCCGCGCCACGCCGAAGCGCCCGGTGATCCGCATCTCGGCCACGCCGGTGACCCCGATCACGTCGTGTGCCTCGGTGGCATAGCTTTCCAGGCCGGGGACGAAGCGGGCGAACAGGCGCGACAGTGCGCCGCCCGCGAGCATCGAGGCCGACCCAGCGCCGAGCACGGCCAGCACCCCTCGCGCCAGAGGTGATCCCAGCCAGGGCTCGAGCAGCAAGTTCAGGCAGAGGCCCGTGGCCCCGAAAGCCACGAGCAGCGTGATCAGCAGCAACGACAGCGGCGCGCGTCCCACGCCCAGCAGCGCCAACGCGGCTGCGGGCAGGTCGTGATCCCCATCCACCTCCACGTCGGCGTCCGCGTCGGCGTCCACGTCGGCGTCGACGTCGAGCTCGGCTTCGGCGTCTGCGCCCACCAGCCCGAGCGCCGCGCCCAGCACCAGCACGCCCGCGAGCAGCAGCGCGAGCACGAACACCAGGTTTTGCCACTCGAGAATTCGCGCCATGGACGGGCTCTGGGATCGCGCAGTGCGAAGCGCGTGCCGAGGGGCGAAGCGGTGAAGATCGTGGGGAGCGCTCGCCCCCAGCGCCGTTCTGGGTGCGAAATGCCCATGTGTTTCTCGTCAACTGATGCGATACTCGCCAACTCGATGCCCGACCCGGCTGTGCTGCACGCCGCCCTCGCGAACCCGTTCGCGCGCGGCTCGGAGTGGGAACAGGCGTCGGCTCGACTGCGGCGCTTGGATCTCGCCGAGGCCGTCGGAGCGGCCCTCCACGCTGGGAACCCCGTTCGCGCCGAGCAGCTCGTCCTGGCCGTCGGTCAGGCACGGGCGTGCGAAGAGCCAGGCGACCCGGCCAGCGCGCTGGGTGAGCGCCATCTCCCCCGCGCAGTGGAGCGCAAACTCCCGCGCGAGCGCGCCGCCTATCTTCGGATCGTGATGGCGGCCGCGCGCTGCGGCCGCGCCTTGCAGCAACTGCGCGGAAGCTCCAGCGCGATGCAAGCGGTGCGGCGCGAAGCTTGGGCCGCCTGCTTCGGCCAGTCGCTGCGCCACGCTCTCGAGCTCGAGCAGCTGATCCACGACCATGACGTGCTCTTGCTGGGCGAGACCGGGACCGGCAAAGAGGCGGTCGCCACCGCGCTGCTCGAAGGCGCGCCGGGGCCGGCCGACGGCTCGCGTGCGCCGCGGGCAATGCTGAACGTCGCCGCCATTCCCGAGACGCTGGTCGAGAGCGAGCTGTTCGGCCACGTCCGCGGCGCGTTCACCGGGGCCACGCGCGATCGCAAGGGCCGCATCCGTTCGGCTGCGGGCGGCTGCCTCTTTCTGGACGAAGTGGGCGACCTTCCGCTCACCACCCAGGTCAAGCTGCTGCGCGTGATGGAGAACGACCTGGTGGCGCCCATCGGCTCCGACGTGGAGCACGTGGCCAACGCGCGCTACATCGGCGCCACGCACAAGCCGCTGGACGAACTGGCCGACCGCGGCCTCTTCCGGCGAGACCTCTACGAGCGCTTCGCCGGCCACGTGATCCGCCTTCCCCCGCTGCGTGAGCGCCCCGAAGACCTGCTGGAGATCGGGCGCGGCATCTTGGACGCCGCGCTGGGTGAGCAGACCCTGGTCGAGCGTCCACCGATCGAGCGCTGGCTACGGGGAAGCACGGCTCGCTCACATCACTGGAAAGGAAACGTGCGCGAGCTCGAGAACGTTCTCCGCGATCTGATGCTGGGCCTGGACCCGCAGATCGAGCCCGCCCGCTCGAGGGGTGACCAGCCCGCGGGCAACGGCCTGCCCGAGGCAATTCGCGATCTTCGCGCACCGCTCCGCGAGGTCGTCGAGTGGTACGTCCAGCGGGTGTTCGAAACCCAGGGCCGCAACGCCGCGCGCACCGCTCGCGCGCTGGGAGTGGATCGGACGACCCTGCGGCGGCGCTTGGGGAAGGGCTGAACCGGCCGCTCGTCAGCCCCGGATGGCCCGCTGCCTGAGCCAGTGATCGGCCAGCACGATCGCGACCATGGCTTCGGCCACGGGCACGAAGCGCGGCAGCAGACACGGGTCGTGGCGGCCGGTGGTGACGATGGTGGTCGGTGCACCGTCGCGATCGACGGTGGCCTGCGCGCGCGGCAAGCTGGAGGTGGGCTTGACCGCGGCGCGCAGGACGATGGGCATGCCGCTGGAGATGCCGCCGAGCGTTCCGCCATGGCGGTTGTCGGCAGTGACCACGCCCCCGCCCTCGGGCACGAATAGGTCGTTGTGCTGGCTGCCGCGCATCGCCGCCGCGGCGAAGCCCGCCCCGAACTCCACGCCGACCACCGCCGGGATCGAGCACAGCGCCTTGGCCAGATCGGCCTTGAGCTTGTCGAACACGGGCTCACCCAGCCCCGCGGGGACACCCGTGGCCACGACCTCGGCCACGCCCCCGATCGAGTCCTGGTCTTTGCGGACGGCCTCGATCAACGCCTGCATGCGCGCGGCAGCTTCGGGATCGGGGCACCGGACCGGGCTCTGCTCCACCGCCTGGAGCGTCACGGGCTCGGTGATGCTCGCAACCACGTCACCGACCCGAACCACGTAGCCGACCACGCTGCCGCCGAAGGCCGTGGCGATCAGCTTCTTGGCGATGGCCCCGGCCGCCACCCGCGCCACCGTCTCGCGCGCGCTGGCCCTTCCGCCGCCGCGGTGATCACGCCGGCCGTATTTCGCGTCGTAGGTGAAGTCTGCGTGCCCCGGCCGGTACTTGTCGCGGATCGCGTCGTAGTCCTGGCTCTTCTGGTCTTGATTCCGAATCAAGACGGCGATGGGCGTGCCCGTGGTCACGCCCTCGAACACGCCAGACAGGATCTCGGGCTCGTCGGCCTCGAGCCGTTGCGAGACGATGCGGCTCTGACCCGGCCGCCGCCGCGCCAGATCGCCCCGCAGATCTTCCTCGTCGAGCGGCAGCCCCGGCGGGCAGCCGTCCACGATCACCAGGTTGGCGGGCCCGTGGGACTCGCCGGCGGTGGTGACCACGAAGCGCTCGCCGAAGGAATTGCCTGACACGCGGCCGAAGAATAGGTCGATTGCCGACCCGTTGTGGTCCTTTTGAACGGGTCTGTGGATTCCCCCCGAGGTCGAGCGCCAAACCGCCATGCTCGGACCGCGCCGCAGTCGCGCAGGTCGCCCTCGACGACCTCGAAGCGCTTCGCCTCACGCGCTACGACCACGTCTCGCTCCTACGGCGGGCCTTCCACCTCCGCGACAACGTGACGATCCACGATGGCCTGTACTTGGCGCTCGCCGAGGCGTTGGGCGCGCCCCTCACTGACGCGCGACGAGGCCCTGGCCAGCGTCCCGGGCTGCCGGGCTCGGGTCGAGGTGATCGCCTAGCGTGGATCGTGCTAGACGGTCCCGGTCATGACCCACCCGGCCCTCACTCAGCTGTCCGAAGAAGAGCGCATGTTCAAGGACGCCGTGCTGGCGTTCGCGCGCGAGCAGGTCGCCCCCAAGGTCCACGAGATGGACCGCGCCGGTGCCGTCGACAAGTCGCTGATCGGCGGGCTGTTCGAGCTGGGCGTGATGGCGGTCGAGGTGCCCAGCGAGTACGGCGGCGCCGAGAGCTCGTTCTTCAACGCCATCCTGGCGGTCGAGGGCCTGGCCGTGGTCGACCCCAGCATTTCGGTCTTCGTGGACGTGCAGAACACGTTGGTGAACAACTGCATCTTGCGCTGGGCGAATGCCGAGCAGAAGCAGCGCTATCTGCCCAAGATGTCCAGCGAGTGGGTGGGGTCCTACGCGCTCAGCGAGGCCGGCTCGGGCTCCGACGCCTTCGCGCTCAAGACTCGCGCCGAGAAGCGCGGCGACACGTGGGTGTTGAACGGTCGCAAGCTGTGGATCACCAACGGCGCCGAGAGCTCGCTGTTCATCGTCTTCGCCAACACCGACTTCAGCAAGGGCTACAAGGGCATCACCGCCTTCCTGGTCGAGAAGGGCCAGAAGGGGTTCTCGGTCGGCAAGAAGGAAGACAAGCTGGGAATTCGCGCGTCGAGCACCACCGAGTTGATCTTGGAAGACTGCCAGGTCTCCGCGGAGAACGTCCTGGGCGACGTGGGGGTCGGCTACAAGATCGCCATCGAGACCCTGAACGAGGGGCGCATCGGCATCGGTGCGCAGATGCTGGGCCTGGCGGAAGGCGCCCTGGACCACGCCATGAAGTACATGGTGGAGCGCAAGCAGTTCGGGAAATCCATCGCCGAGTTCCAGGGCATGGAGTTCCAGTACGCGCAGATGGCGACCGAGATCGAGGCGGCCAAGCTGATGGTCTACAACGCGGCGCGCTTGAAGGACGCGGGCCAGCCCTTCGTGAAAGAGGCCGCCATGGCCAAGCTGCTGTCGTCCCAGGTGGCCGAGCGCAGCGCCAGCCTGGCGGTCGAGCTGATGGGCGGCGTCGGGTTCACCAAAGAGTACCCGGTCGAGAAGCTGTTCCGCGACTCGAAGATCGGCAAGATCTACGAGGGCACCAGCAACATGCAGCTCGCCACCATCGCCAAGATCGTGCGCTCGGCGTACGCGGCGGGGTGATCAGGGTGCCTGTGCCGCGGCGCGCCTGGGCGACTCTGGCGCTGCTCTATTCGGCCTGCGCGACCGGCGGCTCGGCGCCGCCCGCGGCAGAGCCCACCCAGGCCGGCACGACCGCCGAACCCCCGGCGCCCGTCGAGGATGCCGGTGCTGCGGAGGTCGATGTGACGCCCGACGACGCGGGCGCCCCGGAGAGCAGCGACGCGAGCGTCGCTATCGCCGAGGCCGGCGACGCGGCGGCGGAGGCCGGCAACGCAGCGGCCGCCCGCCCGCGAATGAAGCCAGGCAAATGCGAGCCCGAACGCTGGGGCGGCTGGACCGGCACCGCCGAGTGCCGAGCGCGCGCCAATCGCATCGTGCCCGCGTCGCACAAGCCGTGCACCCAAGACAGCGAGTGCGTGCTGGTCGGGACCGCGTGCGTGCCCCATGCGGTCTCGAAGGCGCGTGCAGCGGCTTACGACGAGGTGTACGCCTGCGGAAACCCGCGCGCGGGCCAGTGCGCAATGCGCCACCGCGCGGTCTGCGAGGCCGGCTGCTGCAGTTTGGACAAGCTCTAGCTCTGCGTGTGAACAGGTAGACCCCGCCCGCGCGATTGTTCTCGAGCGGCGCACCGACCAGCACATCGCCGCCGCCGACGCCCACGCGCCTCGATCGCCAGCCGCTCCACCTGGCGCCATGCGCCGGCGCCGGGGTGCTCTGCGCCGCCGCCTGCGCGGGCGCACCCTTCTCAACACCCCTCGTCGACGCTACCGTCGCAGTCGTCGTCGATGCCGTTGCACACCTCGGTGTTCGGCTGAACCACCTGTGGGCAGCTCGAGACGCCGTTGACGCACTTCTCGGTCCCGAACGAGCAGACGCCGCTCTTGCCCGTGGTGCAGGGCTGGCCGTCCAGATCCTCGTCGGCCTGACCGTCGCAGTCGTCGTCGAGACCATTGCAGACCTCTGCGCTGGCAGTGGCCCCGGGCACGCAGCTCACGGCGCCGGACGCGCACTTCAGCTGGCCCGCCGCGCACACGCCCTGCGCGCCCGCCACGCTGCACGCGCCGCCACTCGGAATGGCGTCGTCGACCTTGCCGTTGCAGTCGTCGTCGTGACCGTTGCACTGCTCGGGCCCGGGCTTCGCGCTGCAGGCCAGAGCGCCCTGACCACACGCGAACGTGCCCACCCCGCACGCGGGGGCGCAGGCTGCGCTGGTGGCGGCGCTCGCACCGCACGCGCGCCAGATCTTGCCGTCGTCGAGCACGCCGCTGCCTTCGCCACCCCAGACGATGGCCTCGGTTCCGGTCCAGACCGCGACCCCCCACTTGCGCGGGCTCGGCCCGCCGGGGGGAAGCTCGGTGAATGTGCCGGTCGCGACGTCGAACACTGCGCCCGTTCCGTCCAAGCTGAAGCCGTTTTGGTAATGCGAGCCTCCGTAGAGGCCGAAAGCCGAGGACGCCGCGAACGCCATCCCGTGGAGGTGGCCGTTGTAGGCGCCGCCCTTCGGCACGCCGGGAAGGAGGCTCCACTTCTGGCTTGCCGCATCCCAGACGGCGCCGTCGTTCGCTGGGTAGTTGTAGTTGGTTCCGCCGAAGCGCTCTCCGCTCCAGAACGCAGCCAGGGTGCCGCCCGGGCCGAGGGGAAACGAAAGCATGTTGGCGTACCCCGCCTGCGGAGACTCGGGGATCGCGCTCCAGGTGTCGGCGACCGGGTCGTAGGCAGCGCCCGTGTGGTAGCGCCCGCCCGAGTGGTTGCCGCCGCCGAAGACCACGAGCGACGACCCGTTCCAGACCACGCCCGGCGCACGAGTGTCGTCCCGTGGCTCGAGCGGTCCGGTCGCGACGACGCGCCACGATTGCTTCGCGAGGCTATACGCCGCGCCATCGCTGAGATCGCAAGGGCAGCTCGTCTTCCGGCCGCCCCAGACCATGACCTCTTGGGTCGCAGGCAGATAGGCGGCAAACGCAAACGTGTCTCGCTTGGGGATCGGCAGCGTGCCGGGCAGCGTGGTCCAGGTGTTCTTCGCGAGCTCGAAACGGGCGACCGGAGTTGCCGGGTTCGGCGAGACGACCACCAGCTCGCTCCCGGTCCAGACGGGCAGCCCGGTGACCGGCCCGGCCGCGAGCTTCTTCCACAGATTGGTCGCCGGATCGTAGCTGCCCGGCGCGAGGTCGCTGGTGTTCCCGCCCCACATCAGCATCACCGATCCAGTCCAGGCCGCGAACGCATTCTTGCGCCCCGGAATGCCAGCGCTGGACGACGGCGCCATGTCGCGCCACCCGGAGGGGGCCGCGCAGTCGCTGCACACCGACCCGCCGGCCCCACCCGAGCCGCCGGTAGCGCCGCCGCCACCCGCAGCGCCCGCGGCCCCGCCGCCATCCGGCGCGCCCGCGGCTCCACCACCGCCCGAGGCGCCTGCGCCACCAACGCCGCCCCCCGCACCCGCCGCGCCGCCGGTGTCGGACCCGTTGGGCTCGCCGGAACCTCCGTCCGAGCAGCCTATCGACGTCCCGAGGGCGATGGCAGCGCAGAACACGACGGTCTTCATGACCGCATCCTACGGCACGCTGCGCGAAGCTTCCCTGGGCCGGGGCCTTGTTTCATTTGCTTTCAGGCAGGGTCGAGGAGAGGCGGTGGCATTCAGCGAACGATCCGCCCGTCCGCCGCCACGCGCCCTGGAAGCTCGAGGCCCGCGGCGAACGCCATGATGACCTCGAACAGCTCGCTGCGTTCGGTGCGCAGTCGCTCGATCTCGCGGCGCCGCCAGCGGCGCAGCAAGCGGACGCGCACGGCCCGCGCCGTCTCACGCGCGACGCGCAGATAGCGAAGCCCTGCCGCGCCGCCGATCAGGCAGAGCAGCCCCATCACCACGCCGGCGAGCACGGGGACGTCGGGCACGCCCGGCAGGGCGGCGCGCAGCCAGACGTTGCCGCGCGCGGCCAGCACGCCCGCACCGATCCAGGTGGCGGGGAAGAGCACGGCACCGGCCAGGAGCTTCACCGTGGCTTCGTCCTTGTAAGCCCGCGAGGCCAGCTTCGAGATCGCCATCAGCAGCACCGCGACCGGCACGTTCACCACCGAGCCGACCACCAAGATCGGAGGGAGCACCAGGTACACCGTCGCCAGCTGCAGGAACAACAGGAAGCCCAGCCATGGCGAGGCCAGCCGGGGGTCCAGGTCCAGCTCGTGGTCCTCCAGCGCGAGCGCACGCAGCGTCTCGTCGTAGCGCGCCAGCCGCGTGCGCACCCGCTCGACGTCGTCCGGGTGCGACGTGAGGCGCTGGTTGTACCCGGCCCAGATGCGCCCGAACCCGAGCACTCGCTCTTGCATGTCGGGGCGCCCCGGCGCCGCCGCTGCGCGCCGGGCGCGCTCGGCGCGCACCAGCTTGCGCGCACGGTGCATCAGGTGGTGCAGCTCCCAGCTCTCGGTGGGGTGAACGGCGGCCGAGAGGTGGGCCTCGATCTGGTCGGTCAGGCGGGCCGCGCGCTCGCGGGCCAACTCGGGGCTCTCGCCCCCTCTGGGCACCACGTCCAGCTCCGGTGGCGGCTCGATCGCGGGGTGGAACTCGACCAGCGCGTACGAGCGGAAGGCGCGCTTGTCGTCGTAGTGGAGCCCGACCGGGATGATGGCCGGAGCGCGTGCCGGATCGAGGGCGCGCGCCTGGTAGTAGAGCCGCGCGGCGCCGGTCTTGAGCTCCAGCATGCGGGGGGCGTCGTGACTGACGCCTTCGGGGAAGAGCGCGGCGAAGCGCCCTGCCGCGATGGCGCCCGCCAGCGCGCCCAGGCTCTGCTCGTTTCGCGCGCGGCGGTCCCCGCCCGTCCCGGCGTCCACGGCGCGGTAGATGGGCACCGCCCCCACCCCGCGCATCAGCCAGCCGAGCAGCGGAACGCGAAACAGCCCGTGCCGCGCGCCGAAGGCCACACGGCGTGGACAGTGCGCCAAGATCAGACCCGGATCGATCAACCCGTTCGGATGCGAGGCGACGATCAGGCCACCGCCCGTCTCGGGCACGTTCTCGAGCCCGCTGACCTCGACGCGCCGGAAGAACGCCCGCACCAGGACCCTCACCAGCGACACGGCAGACTGGTACGACGCGCTCATCGACGCCGGCTCACCGATCGTTCAGCCCTTTGCCGGCGAGGATCCGGCCCACGCACTTCTCGATGCGGGCGGCGCGAGTCGCGGGCTGCTTCGCGCCCGAGAAGTGCATCACGTAGGCGCGACGGCGCCCCGGGGTCAGGGCCCGGAAGGCCGCGGCCAGGGCGGGATCACCCTTCAGGCGCGAGCTGAGCTCGTCGGGGAGCGTGAGCTCGTGCTTTGCCTTGAAGTCCACCTTCGCCCCGGCTTGCTCGAGACGGATCGCCTGTGCGACGAAGCGCCGGAGCGCGGGCTCGAGCTCGTTGACTCGTTTCACGCTGGTGAATTCCAGGCGCATGCCCGCCTGCGAGTGCTCGCCCGGCCGGACGAGCTGCCCCGCCGGATCCTTCAACAGCGAACCCTTGAAGAACATCACGGCGCAGTGCTGCTTGAAGCCCTGGATGATCGCCAGGTTGTTCCCTTGATGGGTGTAGCAGGGCTTGCCCCACTTCAGCTCTTCGCACAGGCCGCAGTCGAGCAAGATCGCGCGAAGCTTCTTCGTCTCGGCCTGCCACGCCTTCGCGCGACCGACGAACGCATCGACCTCGGGGTTCTTCTTGCCCATGACGAGGTGCAGGTTAGCGCGGTTCGTTCCCCCAGCCCCACTCGCGCCCCCTGGACCGGCCCAGAGCTGATTGCTACCCTGGTAGCATGCAACGCTCGCGTCGACCCCGCGGCACGAATTCGCGGAAGATCAGCATTTCGGTCAGCGAGGCCGACCTGCGCCTGCTCTCGGCTCGCGCCGAGCGCGCGTACGGGGGAAACGTCTCGGCGGTCATCCACGAGTTGGCAGCCACGCTGCGCCGACAGGAGGCCACCGATCGCCTGCTGGACTTGCTGGGCGGCGACGCCGTCACGGACGCCGAGATGGATGCCGTCCGCTCCGAGCTCGCGGGGCGCAGCTCCAAACGGCGCCGGGTGGCGTGACTCCGCTGACTTTCGACACGGGGGCGCTGATCGCGCTCGAGCGCAATCGTCAGCGAATGCGAGCCATCGTCGCCACCGCACGCGCGGACGGTCTTCCCATCTTGGTGCCGGGCGCCTGCGTCGTCGAATGGTGGCGGAGTCGGACCGACGTTCGAGAAGCGATTCTGAAGTGCGTGGTGGTGGTGCACACGAACGACGCACTCGTGCGGCTGGCGGGGGAGGCGCTGGCAAAGGTTCCGATGGCGACTCCCGTCGTTCCCCGCCGTTCGGGTCCTGGGTGTGTGAGGCCCGCGCCGACCCGGGGTCATGGCAGGTGAACGCCGACCGGCGTGCTGGAGTGAAACAGGCCCACCTTCGCGCCACACTGCCCGAAGCCGCAATCGCCCACACAGCGCACGCGCGCGGTCGAGTCCACCAGGCAGGTGTGCCCGCGGTGCGCGCCAGAGCGGCTGACCTGCTTCGCGTCGCGCGCGAGCACTTGCTCTTGCTTGGAGTCGAGGTCCATGCACGACAGCTCTCCGGCTTTCGTGCTGCCGCACAGGCCCGGACCATCGTGGAGCGCGACCCAAGGGCTGTTCTGGCGAATCTTGGTGGTCTTGCCCTCGCTCTCCTGGCTCACGGAACCGTCGCCGAACAGCGCGAAGCCATCGCCGCTGAGCGACTTCGCACCATCGAGCTCTGCGAGGCGAGCCGGCTCGCCGACCACCTTGCCCTCCCGCACGTTCAAGCGAAACACCGCGCCGGCGTCGTCTTGGACGTACAGCCGCCAGTACGAGCTGGCAATGTGCCGGACCTTCGCGAAGCCGGGCACGGGCGTCAGCGCGATCTTCTCGATGGTGTCGAAACCCGAGCTGGGCCCCAGCAGAAGCTGCCCCGCCCGGTCGACCACCGCGGCGAAGTTGGTGAAGCCCATCTCGGGCAAGATCAGCGCGCGTGCCGAGTCGAGCACCGGCACGCGATAGCTGGCGCGGGTCGGCTTGCCTTCCCACTCCGTGCCGAAGAAGCAATGGGCCTGCCCGTCGGGGGTGAAGCCGCAGGCGTAGCCTTTGCTCGCCACCAGCCGGTCCACCTTCGGCAGGCCGCTCACCTTCTTCACGGTCGGATCGGGCTCTTCGCCGGCGCGCGCGCCCCGCGCGTGGGGTGACTTGCCCCAGCAGAAGACCTCGCCGCCCTTGGAGAGCGCGCAAGAGAACCCGATCCCGGTGGCGACGCTGCGAACGGATGAGAGCCCGTCGACCACCGCAGGCGTGGTCAGGTTGCGCGGATCGGGCTGTCCGAGGACGCCCGATCGGTTGTGCCCGAAGCACGCTACGGCGCCGCGCGCATCGAGCGCGCAGACGGCGTGACCGACCGCGGCCACGGCGCGCAGCGGCCCAGCGCCCGGGAAGGTCACCGGATCGGTGGAGACCGAGGGCAGCGCGTGACCGCTGCCGAAGACCTCCGGCCGTTGGCAGCGCACGGTGAGGCCGTCAGCCAGACACACCAAAGGCGCGGAGTATCCGTCGTCTTGGTCGACCGCCATCGCGTCCGCGCTACCCAGCTCCGCCTTCTTGGGGGTCGGCGTGCCCAGCGAGAAGCAGAAGGTCCCGCGATCTTTCCGCAAGGCGCAGGCCATCGAAGCTCCCACTTCCACGCGGACGGCGTCGGTCACGCCCGGCACCGCTGCAGCGCGGAGCGCCTGCCCCACCGGCAGCGAGTGGCGAAAGCACGAGACCTTCCCGGTGCCGTGAACCACGCAGCCGAAGTGCGCACCCACGTCGATGCCCGTGACGTCCGAGAGGTTGGCGACACCCTCCGGGGCGCGCTCGACCTTGCGCTCGTCGTCCCAGGGCTCGCCGCGGTAGCAGGCGACCTTGCCGGACTGAAGGGCAGCGCAGAACACGGAGTAGTACATCGAGACGTGAGCAACGTCGCGAAGCTTCTCGAGCTCGCGTGCCTCGGTGCGACCCGAATGGTGGCGAACGCGACCGCTGCGAAGCACCGCGGCGACGCCCATGCCCGCGCCCGCCACCACTTCGACCGCGTCGCGCACGCCGGCCAACGTCGCCGGAGCCGCACCCTGTTCACCGCCCCAGCAATCGACCTCGCCGCCTTCCAAGAGCGCGCAACCCGTCGAGCCCGCCAGCGCCACCTGCGTTGCCGGTCGACTGGGCCGCGCGGGCGCAGCGGGTGCCGAAGCGCTCGTGGTCGGCGGCGGAGCCGCGGCGGCTGACGCGGAAGCGACCGCCTTCGGCGAGGGGGCTCGTGGCGGGGGTTCGGCGGGCGTGCACGCCGCGATCACGAGAGCTCCGCCGATTGCCAAGGACCTGGAGAGAAGCATGGGCGCAAGCTTATCGCGGATGGGTCCTTGCGAAAGCGCGGCTGCAGCTGTGCAGCGCGCCGACTTCGGGCGATAATCAGCGCCATGCGCTCGTCTTTCCGCCGCCGCTTCTTTCCGCTCACCGTGCTTGCTCTGGCCTGGCCCGCGCTCTGGGCCGCAGGGTGTGGCGATTCGGGGGGCGGCGACGGCAATGGCGGTGGAACGGGCGGGTCCGGCGGCAGCGGCAACTCCGGCGGGAGCGACGCCGGGCCCGACGCACCCAGCGAGCCGCCCACGGCCTGGGTCGAGATCTACCCGCTCGACATCTGGTCGCAGCTGTTGCCCAAGGCCGAGGCGAAGCTCACGGTCACCCTGGACGGGCAGCCGGCGTTCACCACCGGGTCGCCGGTGGTGCGGGTGCCGTTGGTCAAAGCCGGCACGCTCGAGGTCGAGCTCAGCGCGCCCGAGCACGAGTCGCTCAGCGCGAAGATCATCTACGACGGGAGCGATCAGAAGGGCAGCGCCCAGCTGGCCGCCAACTCCGAGGCGGGGCGCCAGGGGCTGGCCCTGGGCCACGAGATCAAGAACGTGGACGGGCTCACGCTGCCGGTGCACTCGCTGTTCCTGGGGCTTCGGCACAAGTGGTTCTCGGCGGGTGGGCGCCCGGCTCGCCGCGGCAACGACATCAGCTTCTTGATGGACGGCGAGCAGGCCTGGGCCAGCGTGGCCCAGGGCCTGAAGGGCGCGAAGAAGTCGGTGGTGATCGCCACCTGGTGGTGGCAGTCCGACTTCGAGCTGGTCCGCGACGCAACGACTCACATCACGCTCACCCCCACCGATCGCTGGAAGAACACCATCTTGGGGATCCTGGAGACGCTGCCGGCCGAGCGCCGCGTGCTGGTCGGCCAGTTCTGGGGCCAGGACAGCATCTTGAGCTTCATGACCACCGACGCGAAGCTGAAGGCGCTGGCCGAAGCGCCCGGCGACAAGTTCGAGTTCATGGGCATGGCGAACCCGACCAAGGGCAAGTTCCACTTCGTCGCCGCGCCCTTCACCTTCGGCGATCGCGTGCGGGCCAGCTTCTCGGAGACGGCGTCGCAGGCCTTCGACACCGAAGGGGCCATCGCGTCTGCGCTGCCCGAGAAGGACGTCGATCTCACGCAGTGGCCCGTGGGGGTCAACACGCAGATCGCTTCCTATCATCAGAAGTTCATGGTCATCGACGACGAGCTGGCCTTCATCGGTGGCATGAACTTGAAAGAGGTGGACTGGGACACCAGCGCCCATCTGGTCTTCGAGCCGCGTCGCATGCTGTACAAGGCGACCACCGCGGACCGCCAGGCGGTGAAGAACAAAGAGAAGCTGCCAGACCAGGGGCCGCGCA
This sequence comes from Polyangiaceae bacterium, assembly GCA_023150915.1. Taxonomy (GTDB): domain Bacteria; phylum Myxococcota_A; class Polyangia; order Polyangiales; family Polyangiaceae; genus JADJKB01. Next base: position 49,935 of record JAKLKA010000006.1, on the reverse strand, counting down.
AGGACTACATGGTGCGGATCGACGGCCCGGCCGCTCAGGACGCCGCCGACATCTTCCAGAAGCGCTGGGAGCACCAGCTGAAGAACGGCGCGGACTATGCGTTGAACAGCACCAACTTCAGCGTGAAGCGCGACATCGCCGAGCGCCCGAACGGCAAGCAGATCCAGGTCACGCCCACCTTACCGCAGCCGTTCTGGGAGCACGCCATCGCCGAGACCTGGTTGAACGCGGTGGGGCAAGCCAACGACTACATCTACATCGAGGACCAGTACTTCCGCGCTCCCATGCTGAACGACGCCATCGTGGCACGCATGGAGAAGGTCCCGAACCTCAAGCTGGTGGTGATCACCAAGCCCGTCAACGAGTGGACCGACCCGGGCTGCGCCTGGACGTACAAGAGCCACGCGCTGATGAAGAGCAAGTTTGCAGCTCGCTACCGCCTGCTGCAGCTGCGCGGGTTCGACACGGTGGTCACCTGGGGCGTGGACGAGACCGAGGTGCGCTGGGCCGACTTCGACGTTCACTCGAAGATGCTGATCGTGGACGACAAGTTCTTGAGCGTGGGCAGCGCCAACAAGAACAATCGCGGCATGATCTACGAGGGCGAGATGAACGTTGCCGTGCTCGATCCGGCCTGGGTGCGGGACGCGCGGCGCAAGATCTTTGCCAACTTCTTGCCGGCGGGCACGGCGCCGACCGACGACGTGGCGGCGTGGTGGGGCCAGCTCGAGCAGGCGGCAGCGGCGAACGACGCCGTGGCGGCGGCGTGGACGGCCGAGGGCGGTGACCTCAACTTGAACGGCGCGCCGTTGCCGGCCAAGTACACGCCGAAGGGCTTCGTCCATTCCATGGACTTCGGACCCGAGAGCGACTGCCTGATCGAGAGCGTGGGCCCCGACATGACCGTGCAGTAGCGCGCCGCGCTAGAGCCCGGCGATCACGTCCGACGAGCGCACGAACAGCTTTCCGCTGGAAGCCGGCACGTTCACGATCAGCGTGCCGTCGCCGGCCACGCTCACCGTCTCGTTCGGGTCGAGCACGTTCACGAACGCCGTGCCGCCCGGAACGCTCACCTTCATGCCCGCGGCGTTGAACTGGGTCGAGCTCTCTTTGTCGCCCTTGGTGTTGAGCACGATCAGCGCGTAAGCGTCGCCGGCGTCGCCGCCGCTGCGCTCGAAGGCAAAGATGCCGGCGTCGCTTTCGCTGCCGGTGCGGTCGCTGGCCCAGGTGACCTTCACTTCGCCGTGGGTCAGGGCCTTGTACGACCGGCGGATGTTCGCAAGGCGACGCACCCACTGATAGTCGGGGCTCGCCTGGCTGTACCCGCTCCACCAGAGATCTTCACGGTTCGCCGGATCGTTGCCCCCGGCGAAGCCCTGCTCGGTGCCGTAGTACACGCAGGGGATGCCGTCTTCGGTGAACAGGAACAAGAGCGCGTTGTTCAGCGCCGCCTTGTCGTTCTTGAAGAACAAGAAGCGACCCACGTCGTGGTTGTCCAGGAAGTTCACCAGCGCCTTGTTGGGCGGCACGCCAATGCCGCCGGGCTGGGGCGTGGTGCCGTAGTTCCCGTTCGGGCCCAGGCGCTGGTTCCAGAGGTCCTCGATCTGCTTGGTCGCCTTGCCCTCTTGGAACACGTCGCGGATCACCGAATAGTACTGGGGGAAGTAGAACACGCTGTCGACCTCGTCGCCGAAGGTGAACGACCCCACGAGCTTGTCGTCCCCGTCGAACGACTCGCCGAACATGAAGAAGTTGTTCTTGCCCTTCTGCGCCAGACGCTGGCGCACGGCGGGGGCGAAGGTCTTCCAGAAGTCGTGCTCCACATGCTTCAAGGTGTCGATGCGGAAGCCGTCGAGATCGGTGAGCTCGACCCAGCGCACGAACACGTCGATCAGCGCCTGGCGCACCTCGGGGTTCTCGGTGTTCAGATCCTTCAGCCCACCGGGAAAGTCGCCGTACAGCGTCTGCTCGGCGTTCCACTCCCAGACCCGGCCGCGCCGGTTGTACGCCCGCGCCTCTTGGAAGATGGGTGGCTCGGGCGGCATGTGGTTCGACTCGGGGTCGTAGGCGAACACGATGGGCGCAGGCCCCGCCTCACCCAGGCTGGTCCAGGCCTGCACGCCCCGCGGATCGTAGTCCGGGTCGTACTCGTTGACGTGGCTGACCGGGCTGGTGGGGGTGCCGTCGGGCTTCTTCGGCGCGATCAGCGGGCCAGTGCCGCCCACCCGCTCGTCGGCCTGCCCGTTCAGGTTGATGTCGTAATAGAAGACCTGACCCACGTGATTCACGACGATGTCGAGGATCACCTTGATGCCCCGGGCGTGCGCCTTGTCGATCATGCGACGCAGGCTGAGCAGGTCGCCGAAGTGGGGGTTCAGCTGGGTGAAGTCCTGCGTCCAGTAGCCGTGGTAGCCGTCCACCCCCGCATCGGTCTCGACGTTCTTCACGATCGGCGAGATCCACAGCGCCGTGACACCCAGGTTCTCGAGATAGTCGAGCTTCTCTTCGACGCCGCGATAGTCGCCGCCGTGATAGCGCGCCGGCGCATTCTCGACCACGCGATAGTCGTTGGCATAATCGCCGTTGGCGAAGCGATCGGTCATCAGCTGATAGACCACCTCGCTGCGCCAGTCCTGCACGTGCGTCTCGATGGGGCGCTCGCCCTCGAGGCCCTGGAAATCCATGCAGCCGGCGGTGCTCGCGGCCGCCAGCGCAGCGGCCAGAGTGAAACGCTTTGTCTTCATGCTCACTCTCCGTAGCTCGACGAGTTGAACCACCACTCGGCGCCGATGCCGTAGAACTGCTCGACTTTGCGCCGGGCGAACACGTCGTCGTGGGCGTAGAGCGAGCGCGCGTCCTCGTTGCGCTGGGTAAACGCCATGATCAGCCGCAACACCGGCCGCTTGAACACGCCGGCGCCGGCCGGCGACAGATAGGGCATCAGGCCGAAGCGCCACAGCTTGGCGTGCACGGGCTGGTTGGTGGCAATGTTCAAGATGCCGCGCTGCTGCGCTTGATACGAGCCTTCCACCGCCACGCCGGCGTGGTCACCCAGAAAGACGTGAGGCCGCACCACGAAGATGCCCTCGTCCACGTTGTTGAAGTTGTACTCTTCCGGCGTGGGCTCGCGGAACGAGCGGAAATACCCCCCCACCACCACCGCGAAGGGGTTGTGCTCGAAGTTGCCCGCGATGCCGATGCGGGTCTCGGTGGCGCCCTCGACCGTGCGCTCGGGGCTGGTGCCCTGGGGCGTTGCCAGCTCGCCATAGGCCGCCAGCCCCCGGCCGTGCCGGAAGAACAGGTTGACGAAGGTGTCGTGCTCGCCAGTGAACAGGCCCACCTGCCCGCCCAGCAGCATGCCGCTGTCACCGGGCACGTCTTCGTACCGGCCCGGCTGGGTCTCGCGCTCGCCGCTCGGCAGCCGGTGCACCTCGCCGTAGACCACGCCCTTGATGCCGCCCTTGTCCCCGAACATGGGCACTATGTGGCTCAGCTTCAGGCTGCTCACCAGGCGTGGCCGGTTCAGGATCTCGACGTCGGTGGTGCCGGGCTGGTTCTGCGGCGCGGGGCGCGGCCGCACCTGGTACTGGAACGGATCGTCGGCGCGGTTCAAACCCACGTGCCACGCGGCGAAGCTCTTGCCGCCTTCGAGCTCGAAGCGCACGCCGCCACCCACGGTGTTCAGGTTGTCCAGCGGCCAGAAGTCCAGCAGATAGATGTCGTCACCCCGATACATGCGCGAGCCCGCCCACACGCTCAGGCCCTTGTCACCGATCCCGCGCTCTTCCAGGTACAGGTTGCGCACCGCGAGCTTGGCGTCGAACTTGCCGTCGTAGTGAAAGAGCGGCCCGCCAATCGCCAGCGTGGTCACGATGCGCGACGAAAGGTCCTTCTTCCACTCGTCGTCCCGCCTGAGCTCGAGCTCGGCATACGGGCCCTCGTCGATGCGGGTGCCGCGCGCCACCACGTCGGCGTCGCGCCCCTCGCCCCCGCGGCCGTCGCTGGCCACGACCACGCGCCCGTACGATCCGAACGAGAACGACGATCGGGGATAGTCGAGCTCGCGTTTCTTCCCTGGCACCCGGACGGGTCCCATGAATGCGGGGACCTTGCCGCGGACCATGGGCGGGTGAGCCGGGGGCGGCTCGGCGGGTTCCTTGGGCGCCTCCGCGGGCTCGGCCGGGGCCGGCTCGGCGGGCGGCGGCGGCGCGGGCTCGTCTTGAGCCAACCCGGGCCGCGACAGCGCGAAGGCCGCCAGCCCGATGATCCATGCCCCACGGTTCATGTTGGGGCGGCCGATAACACATCCGGGGGCGGGCGTGACGCGTCTCTCTTGCGCTCGGGCAAGAGCTGGGTATGGATAGCGCCGCCATGGAGCCCGGAATCGTCACCCTCGCGAAGATCGTCGGCCTGCTCGGGACCTGCATCAGCCTGATCCCGCTGGTGTTCGTCTTCTCGCCGGGCCGTCGTGACGAGCCGACGGACAACCTCGCCGGGCTCGAGTGATCAGAGCGCCTGCGGCAGGCACTTGCCGCTGAGCAGATCCGCGGGCGTTGCACAGCCGCTCGGCACCGCCGCGCTGGGCATGGGTGCGCTGGAGCCGGCCAGCGCGCACACGCCCGCCAGAGGCGGCGCGCCGTTGGCGCACGCCGGCGCGCAGGTCTGGAAGAGCTGATCGTTCACCTGACCTGCCGGGCACGTTCCGGACGGGGCAGGCGCCGGCACCCCAGGCAACTTCGGCAGCGGCAGCGACCAGCCGCCGGGCAAGCCGCCGGCGCCGCCGTACTGGGCGCTGATCGCTGCGCGGTCTCCCGCCGAGAGCGCCTCGCGCTGACCGATGGGCGCGTTTGCCATGCGGGCAACGATGGTCGGCTTGCCTGTCCGGCTGAAGGCGTGGGCGCCATAGTGCATCACGCTCGCGTAATCGTAGGTGCCGATGTCCTTGCCGCCGCGCTGTTCGAAGGCATAGCGAAACTCGGGCTCGATCTCGTCCCAGAAGATGGTGACGAACGCGTCGCGGTCGCTGCGCGTCTGCTCGTGATAGAAGCCGGCGGCGTGCAAGATCTCGTGGGCAATGCTGCCCGGGCCGCAGATGCCGATCTGGATGTCTTGCATGCCGCCCACGCGACCCATGGCTGAAGAACAGCCGCCCTTCAGCGTGCTGAACACCACGTAGTCGGGGTCCGTCGAAACGCGCGGGCGCACCTCGAGCTCGGTCGGGTTGACCATCGCGATGGCCTTGTGGACGTTCGCCACCTGCTCGGGCGGAACCGACGCGTCGATCTCGTACGGGATCACGCCGCCGGGCCAGAGGTGCGAGGCGTGGGTGGTGGCGATGGCGCCCTGCTCGTGGGTGTAGGTCGGCGAGGCGTAGCGCTGGCCCAGCGTCGCCACGGGCCCGAGCTGGATGTCGCCCTCCATCATCGCCGTGCCGCCGACCACCTGGTACCGAACCAGCTCGGGGCGGTCCGAGCCCGGAAGCGTGAGCCATTGGCTGGAAACGGGTCCGCCACGGGCCGCCGTCTCGGCGGACGGCGCCCGGAACCGGGGAGCCTGCGCAGCGGGGCGCGCGGCGGAAGCGCAACCCCCGAGCCCAAAGGCGAAAACGACCAAGGCAACGGCAGGTGCGGGCTTCAACGGGGTCTCTGAGCAGTCTTACGGAACGCTGCCGCGGACTCTGCCCCCCCATCTGCGCGAGCGCGCGATGTGCGCTAGGGTCGGCGCCGGTGAGATACACGGTCAAAATCGCAGCACTGGCAGCCGCATGCGCGGTCTCGCCGCGCGCCGGGGCGGAAGCTCAGCCGCACCGTTCGGCGAGCGAGCTCGTCAGCTCCAACGGTCGGGCGGTGGTCGGCTTCGATCTCGCAGAGCAGCGCATCACCAGCTTCCTCGAGCACCCGTATCGTCAGAAGAGCACCGGGGCCGAGACGCGTAACGTGGCGTTCGACGTGTACCCCGGCGTGCGCGTGGGCAGCGCCGGCAAGTGGCTGAGCGAGGTCGCGCCCGGCAAGGTCGCGTACGAGACCGGCACCGGCATCATCGTGGTGACGCGCAGCCACGCCGGCCTCGAGATCGACGAGCACATCTTTGCGCCCATCGACTTGCCCGAGCACGCGTTCGTCAGTGTGGTTCGGGTCAAGCGCACCAGCGGTTCGGGGCCGGTCAGCGTGTACGGCCTGTTCAACTTCCACCTGGGCTCGGGCTCGCCGAAGCCCAGCGCGTCACAAGAGACGATCGCGTGGGACGGCGCTCGCGACGCGTTCATGGAGTGGGGCCCCAGCGGGCTCACCGTGGGCTACGGCAGCATCGGCGCATCAGCGCACCACGGCTCGAGCCCGCAGAACCCGTATCCCGCGCTGAACGCCGGCCAGAGCCTGGCCGACAACGCCGGCACGGGCGGCAGCGCCGACGACGCGGTGGGGGGCCTCGAGTGGTCGCTGGGCGATCTCGCCCCGGGCGAGACGAAGTGGGCCGGCAGCTACGTGGTGCTCGACGACAAGAGCAACGTCGCGCCGCGCATCGACGCGGTGAGGGCGTGGATCGGCGCGAAGACGCCAGAGCAGCTGCTCGCCGCCGAGAAGGCCGCGTGGTCGAGCTGGCACACGCCGGTGCCCAGCGGCCTGGGCGCCTTCGAAGATCCGCTCTACCGCCAGCAGATGGCCATCTTGCGCATGGGGCAGGTGCGCGAGCCGGGCAAGGGCGACGGGCAGATCCTGGCTAGCCTGCCGCCGGGGAACTGGAACATCGCGTGGGTGCGCGACATGGCCTACGCCACCGCCGCGCTAGCCAAGAGCGGTCATGGCGCCGAGGCCAAGCGCGCCATCGAGTTTCAACTGGGCGCCGACTCGGGCAAGTACCAGTCGCACGTCGGCGCGCCCTATCAGATCTCGATCACGCGCTACTTCGGCGATGGTGTGGAAGAGACCGACAGTAACGAGAACGGCCCCAACATCGAGTTCGACGGCTTCGGCCTGTTCCTGTGGGAGCTGGGTGAGTACGTCACCGCCAGCAAAGACGACGCCAGCCTGAAGGCCTGGTGGCCCGTGGTGAGCGAGAAGGTGGGCGACCCGCTGGTGAAGCTGCAAGAGCCGAGCGGGCTCACCGCCGCCGATTCGTCCATCTGGGAGGTGCACTGGAACGGCCAGCAGAAGCACTTCGCCTACACCACCCTGACCGCCGCGAACGGCCTGTGCTGGGCCGCGACCCTGGCCGAGAAGGTGGGCGACACGGCCCGCGCCACCACTTATCGCGCCGCCGGCAAGAAGGCGCGGGATGCGCTGATCGCCAAGCTCTCGGCCGCGGACGGCACGCTGGCACAGAGCAGCGAAGATCTCGCAGCGGGCAAGGGCTTCCTCGATGCCGCCGCCATCGAAGCCGTGGGCTTCGGTCTGGTCGATCCCAAGGGGAAGGCCGCGAAGAGCACGCTTTCGTCGATGCAAGCCAAGCTGGTTCCCGCCAGCGGCCGCGGCTTCATGCGCAACGATGACGGCGGCTGGTACGACAGCCAAGAGTGGGTGTTCGTCGATCTGCGCACCGCCAACGTGATGCGCCTGGGCGCGAGCCCCGCGGCAGCGGACCTTCTGGGATGGATCACGGCGCAGGGCACCGAGAACTTCGGCCTGATCTCGGAGCTGCACGACGCGACAACCGCCGACTACAAGGGCGAGATGCCCATGGTCGGCTTCGGCGCGGGCGCCTACGCGCTGGCGCTGATCGACCGCGCCACCGGCGCGACCCCCATGCCCTGCGGCGAGTATGCGAGCGAGGGCGGCGGCGGCTCGAACACCGGCGGCGCCGGAGGCAGCGGTGGCACCGCGGGAAGCGCGGGCGGCGGCGGGGCAAGCAGCGGCGGCGCGAGCAGCGGCGGCTCGGGCACCGGTGGCGGCAAGGCGTCGAGCGACGACGACGGCGGCTGCGGCTGCCGCGCGCCGGGGCGATCGAACGCATCGGCGCTGGGCGCGCTGCTGGTGCTCGCAGCCCTTGGCCGCGTCAGAGGCTTCGGCCGTCGACCTCGGCGACCTTGACCTTGGCCAAGTCCACGCCGTCCAGGCAACGCACGTTGATGGCCACCATCTTCGAGCCGTCCGGAGCCGTGCCGCGCGCGAACGATTGAATGCCGCAGGTCTTGCAGAAGGTGTGGTGGACCACGTGCTTGTTGAACTGGTAGTCCGTGAGCGCGTCTTCCCCGCTCTCGAGCACGAAGGCCGTTTCCGGCACGAACGAGAGCAGATGCCCCTTCTTGGAACAGATTGAGCAGTTGCAGCTCATCGCCGTGTCGAGCGCCATCGTGACGCGGTAACGGACCTTGCCGCAGTGGCACCCGCCGTGGTGTTCCTTCGATTCGGTCATTGCCGCTCCTGGGTTGAACGAGCCGTAGGCGTAGTGAAGCCCACGGTGGACCGCAACCCGGGTTGCACCACCAGAGCAGCACCGGCAACGCCGTTGACGACTCCGGCGGCTTTGGCCTGGCATTACGACCGGCATGTCGTGTGCCTTACCGCTGGGCATGCGATGGCTCGCGCTCTTGGTCCTGGGCTGCTCCGCTAGCCCGGTGGACGTTCCCTCGAGATCGGGGGGGCAGCTTCAGATCGACTACAGGTCGGTCCGTTTGGTGAGTGCGCCGCCAGCGAGCACGGGCACGGCGCGCGGCTCTTGGAGTGGGGCGAGCACGGCCATGGGCAGACGCGGCCATGGCCGTGCGCTACACCTTGGTTCGAGCCGCGGTCCCCCGATCTCTGCGCCCCGTGGTGCCTGCCCGAATCAATCACCGAGCTCGAATCCGGAGCGCTGGCCTGTCGCATCTGGGTCGACCAACTCGACCCGACCGGGTGTGATCCCGTACGTGGCCGCCGCGACCCCGAGGGCGTTGCTACCTGGGTCGATTTCGACGGCGAGACCCTCCGCCGCTGCGAGCTGGTGCAGCTCGCGGGGCCCGCGCTCACCTCATGCCAAAGCGACCTCGGCTGCAAGGGATGCCAGGCAGGATGGTGCGCGACCAAGGTTCCGGAGTTGCTCGACGAAGGGTGCTCAGCCGGAACGATCCCGCGACCCTTTCGCTGGATTGGAGGCGCCATCGGCGGAGCCAAGCGCGTCGCGATCCACTGCGACCTCGAGTGAGCGACGCCCACCAGGTTTCGAGCTACGCTGGTCGCCGAGTCATGCGGCGCTTCACCTCTTCGATCTTGGCTTTGATGGTGCTCAGCGCTCTCGCGACGCTGAGCTGCGCGGACGACGCGGAAGAGGCGAAGCCCTCGTTCGGCGGCAGCGGCGGCTCGGGTGGCTCGAGCGGCGGCGGCGGCTCGGGCGGTGCGAGCGGGGGCAGCGGCGGCAGCGGTGGCACCACCAGCAATGCCATCTGCACCACCGAGATCCGCTTCAAGCCCGAGGCAGGGCAGAACGTGAGCACGGTCGAGGTCGCCGGCGAATGGAACGGCTTCGACGCCAAGCAGACCACCCAGCTGAAGGGGCCGGACGCGAGCGGCTTCTATACCGGCAGCGTGCAAACCAAGCCCGGCCTCTGGGGCTACAAGCTGATCCTCGACGGCAACAACTGGGTGCTCGACCCCGGTCAGGGCTATCGCAAGTACGTCGACGGCACCGAGAACTCGGGGCTGCGCGTACGCGACTGCGGCTTTCCGCGGCTCGCCGCCACCTCGACGGCGGTCACCCGCCCGAGCGCGGGCGCCGGCAAGCTGGAGGCGAAGGTCGTGTTCACACCCTCGAACGAAGGCGACGCGCTCGACGCGAAGTCGATCACGGCCAAGCTGCACCACCACGGCAGCGAGAGCGATGCGGCGAAGAGCGTTTCGGTCAGCGGCAGCGAGCTCGCGGTCTCGCTCGGCGGCCTGGCCGATGGCAAGTACACGCTGACCGTGATCGCGGCCGACGCCAAGGGCAAGGCGTCCGAGCCGCTGCAGCTGGTGTTCTGGGTCGAAGCCGAGAAGTTCGAGTGGTCGGACGCGCTGGTCTACATGATCATGACCGACCGCTTCAAGAACGGGGACAAGGGCAACGACGCGCCCAAGACCAGCGGCGTGCAAGACGCGCGGGGCGACTTCCAGGGCGGCGATCTCGAGGGCGTGCGCCAGAAGATCGCCGACGGCACCCTGGACAAGCTGGGCGTGCGCGCCATCTGGATGACGCCCTTCCAAGAGAACCCCGCCGGCCCGTTCCTGGCCTCGGACAACTACCACCTGGTCACCGGCTATCACGGCTACTGGCCGGTCAAGGCGCGAGAGGTGGACGCGCGCATCGGCGGCAACGCGGCGCTGCACGCGCTGGTGAAAGAGGCGCACGCCCACGGCATCCGCATCTTGATGGACTACGTGGTGAACCACGTCCACCAGGACCACGAGTACTACAAGCAGAACCCCGGCTGGTTTCGCACCGGCTGCGTGTGCGGCACCTCCGGCTGCGACTGGACCGAGAAGCGCCTCGAGTGCTTGTTCACCCCGTACTTGCCCGACGTGAACTGGACGGTCACCGCCGCCGCGGAGCAGTTCGTGGCCGACGCGCTCTGGTGGATGCAAGAGTTCGATCTGGACGGGCTACGCGTGGACGCGGTGAAGCACGTCGAGGACATCGCCATTCGCAACATCTCGACCCGGCTCAAAGAAGAGCTGGAGGTGGCCGGCACCACCTACTTCCAGATGGGCGAGACGGCCATGGGCTGGAGCGACTGCGGGCTCGAGTGCAACAAGAGCCAGTACGGCACCATCAGCCAGTACATCGGCCCCTTCGCGCTGGATGGGCAGTTCGACTTCGTGCTCTATCACGGCGTGCCGTATCGCGTGTTCGCGTACGACGAGAAGGGGATGATCCACGCCGACTACTGGGCGCAGCAGAGCCAGGCGCAATACCCCGCGGGCTCGGTCATGACGCCGTTCATCGGCAGCCACGACTCGTCGCGCTTCGTGACGCTTGCCACCTACCGCGGCCAACCCGGCTGGGACAAGGGCGTGCCCGGCAATCAGTGGAGCAACGTGGCGCTGGCCCCGCCCGACGCCGAGCCCTACGCGCGTCACGCCCTGGCGCTCTCGTGGCTCTTCGGGCTGCCCGGCGCCCCGCTGCTGTACTACGGCGACGAGTACGGCGAGTGGGGCGGCGCCGATCCGGGCAACCGCGCCTTCTGGCGTGGCGACGGCACGCTGAGCGCGAACGAGCAGGGCGTGCTCGCGCGCACGCAGAAGCTCGGCGCGGCCCGCAGAGAGCTGGTGGCGCTGCGTCGCGGGGCATATCGCAGCCTGCACGCCACCGAGACCTTCCTGGCCTTTGCCCGCGAAACCAAGGACGGCAAGGTCGCCGTCGTTGCGCTCTCGCGCGACGGCGGGCCAACCAGCACCGAGGTCACGCTGCCGGTCACGCTGCCACTCTCCAACGGCACGCAGCTCAGCGACCGTCTCGGCGGCCCGGCCGTCACCGTCACCGGCGGCAAGCTGAGCATCGCGCTGCCCGGGCGCGGCGCAGCGATCTACGCGCCCTGACTGGCCCCCGCATCACCCTCGGCGTAGCGTCGCGGCATGTCCGAGCGTCACCACCGATTCGACTTCATCGAGCTGCCCGTCACCGACATCGCGCGGGCCAAGGCTTTCTACGCCGCGGCCTTCGGTTGGTCCTTCGTCGACTACGGCCCCGACTACGCCGACATCCAGGGTGCTGGGGTGTCGGGCGGGCTGCGCAAGACCGACCAGGCTCCACCCCGAGGCGGCACGCTGGTCGTGCTCTACTCGAACGATCTCGCGGCGAGCGAGGTCGCGGTGAAGGCCGCCGGCGCCACCATCACCGAGCACCACGAGTTCCCGGGCGGCAAGCGCTTCCAGTTCCTCGACCCGTCGGGCAACGAGCTCGGCGTGTGGACTGCGGTCTGAGGGGCGCTGGCGAAGGCGCACGGTAGCGAGCAGGGCATCGACGACTCCCTTGGACCGCAGCCGGTTCGGGGCTAGATTCGGTGGCAGTGCGCGACACGTCACCCGAAGCGCTTCGCGTTCAGACGCTCGCTCAGCGGAGGCTCGGCGGCGCCGAGCGTTTTCGCCTTGCGTGTCGCATGAGCCAGTCTCTCCGTGACCTGGCCCGAAGGCGCATCGCCTCGAAGCACACCAACCTCGACGAGTCTGGGTTGTCCGCCGAGCTGCTCCGGGAGCTCTATGGCTTCGACCGAAGGCCCTGAGCAGGTCATCGCGAGGGTGGCGGAGCTGCTCGAGACGGCCGGCATTCCCTACATGTTGACCGGCTCATTTGCGAGCGGGTTTCACGGGGCCCCCCGCGCGAGCCAGGACGTGGATTTCGTCATTGCCCCGGTGCTCGGGACACTCCAGCGATTCCTGAAGCTCCTGCCGGAGGAGGAGTACTACGTCAGTCGCGATGCCGCTCTTCAGGCGTATTCCAGCGAGTCGCTCTTCAACGTGGTGGACTTCGCCAGTGCCTGGAAGATTGACTTCATCATCAGGAAGTCGCGGCCGTTCAGCAGGGAGGAGTTCGAGCGAAGGACCACCGCCACGCTCGGAGACGCTGAGATCACCGTGGCCACAGCGGAGGACGTTCTGATCGCCAAGCTCGAGTGGGCGAAGCTGACCGAGTCGGAGCGGCAGCTCGAAGATGCAGCCGGGATCCTTCGTGTTCAGGGCGACGCCCTCGATGACACGTACGTGGGAAAGTGGGTCCAAGCCCTGGGCCTCGAGCGCCAACTCGACGTGGCGCGAGCCAAAGCTGATCAGTAGGCGCCATGGCGGCGGCCCGCGGGTGCCGCTATGCTCGCGCTCAGATGAAGACCACCAAGACGTGCCCCAAGTGCGCGGGCAAGAAGCTCTGGGTCGTCGATCCGCTTCAGACGGTCCACGAGTACGCTCCGGGCACGCTCCCGCTTCACCTGGCCTACAAGCAGAAGACCGGCGACACCGGCTGGCTCGCCTCGAAGACCGAGCGTGTGGGTCGCCTGGCCGCCTGGATCTGCGCGGCGTGCGGCTTCTCGGAGCTCTGGGCCAGCGAGCTCGAGCAGCTGAAGCCCGATCCCGAGGCTGGGATCCGGTTGGTGGACGGCTCGGAAGGTCCGGCGCGGGGCTACCGGTGATTCGATCGGGGGGTGATCGGGAGCCGTCGACCCGCGCGCGCCGACTGCGAGCGGTCGGTGCGGTTGCAGCGCTGGTCGCGTTGTCGGCACCCGCGAGAGCGCGGGCCGAGCCGCGCGAGCGGGCGTTCGAGCGGAGTGTCGATAGCGAGACCGTGCCGACCGCGCCGACGGTTGAGGAACCGCCGCCACGCTTTGGCCCGCCCTACTGGTACGGCTGGCAGGTGAACGTGGTCGATGCCGCCAGCCTGCCCATCTTGGTCACCACCAGCGACGAGCGGCCATTGCAGACCTGGGTGTGGCTCGGCGTCTACGCGCTCGGCGGGCCGGTGGTTCACGCGGCCCACGGCCGGGGCTGGCGGGCGCTCGGGAGCTTTGGCATGCGCGTGGCGGGCACGGCTGCCGGCGTCATGGCGTTTGCAATCATCCGCTGTCACGACTACCGCGACCCTGACACGGACGAAGAAATTGCCACCTGCGGCGATGCGGCCACCGGCCTCCTCTTGATGATGTACGGAGCCGCCGTGGTCGACTCGCTGATCGACGCGGACGACCGGCCCCGCCTTCCCGATCCGGCCCCAGCGGTCAGCCTGACGCTCGCGCCGCTGCGCGGGGGCTTCGCCCTTGGAGCGATCGGGCGTTTCTGATCGGCTGGATGGGACGTTTGTGGGTGACGCTGGCCGGCGCGAATTGGAGCGCCTCGGTCGTGCGCTCGTTCGAGCTCTATGGCTACGACGCCCCGTCGCCGTACGCCTGGTGGTTCGTTGGCACGAACTGAAACACGGCGCCCGCCGCACCTCCCGCGTCGCTGTCCGCCGCGGGAACACTAGCAAGACCGCCGGACGCCGGCGGGGACTGAAAGAGCGAGCGCGGGCCATCAATCGCTTGCCGCGCCCTACCCCGGCTTCGCCGCTTCGATGCTCGCCGACGCGACATCGTCTTCGACCCCGGAGCCCGGCAGCCAGTCCTGGCCCGTAGCGCTGGGCATCCAACTCAGAAGGTGCACGCTGTGGGCAGCGCCGCGACCGGCCCAGGCCCGTCGGCGTCGATGGCGTACACGCCGGACTTGGCGCTGGGGTTCAGCGCGCTCACCGCGCCGCAGCTGGTCGGTCGCGCCAGCGCTGACCGCGCCAGGACGCGGTGGTGAGTGTTGTGGTGGTGGTTGGTCCAGTCGTCGACCTCCCAGCGCTCGCCCCACGACATGATGTTCCAGTGGTACTTGCCGAGCACGTAGAAAGGCGCCTCGATCAACGCAAGGTCTTGCTTGTTTGGGATGAAGCTCGTCGCTTGCGCTGGCAAGTACGCGGTGTGGTCGGCAAAGGCCGTGAACGAGCTCTCGAGCCCCGCGCAGGAACCTGTGCCCGTCCGCAGATAGCTCAGGCACCCGGCATGGCTGGTCTTGAACGAGATCTTGCGTGGTGTCAGCGTGCTCAGCCCTTCGAACCAAAGTTCGGTGGGCGCGAGCTGATCCAGCAGCTTGGGGGAGGCGTGTCCCCAGTATTGAGTGCCACTGTCGTCGTGCGTCCCCAGCTTGCGACTCGGGTCGTACAGCGGAAGGCTCGAGGGCCGGACCGCGACCGGCGGGTTGGTGTGGTGGTAGTGCAGGTAATTCAACACCAGCGTCCAGCCGCCGCCGTCGGTCTCGAGGTCGCAATGCGCCGGAAACGGAGCGAGCGGGCCGGTGCCATCCGGATCCAGGGTGAACGTGCCGCTCGGCGTGCAGATGGGGGTCGTGAGCTCCACCACCGTACACGTCGAAAAGACCACGCCCGCTTGCTGGGGGCAGCCAGCGTCGGCTCCGTCGGCTCCGTCGGCTCCGTCGGTGACATCGGCGTCGGTGACATCGGCGTCGGTGACATCGGCGTCGGTGACATCGGCGTCGATGTCATCGGGGCTGTCGCCATCGGCGTCCTGGCTGTCGGCACCGGCATCGCCCGCCGAAGTCTCACCGCCGAAGCCCCCGCTGTCGCTCGCGTCGGTGGTCGCCCCGCCGCTGCCCCCGCTGCCGGGGGCGAGCGAGCGCTCGGGCCCAAGCTCCAAGAGCTCGCCGCAGGCGACCGCCATAACCCACAGCAGCGCCAGGGGCCTACCCTTCACGGCGCCGCAGCATAGCAGACGGCAGGGCCGGCAGTGTGGGGGCTCGCCACCGGCGGTGGGTGGGGTTACGCTGCGCGCATGACCGTCGTGGGCGATGGCGCGGTCTTGGCGGACCCGCCGCCGGAGGGCACGATCGTCGCCGGCAAGTATCGCGTGGGCGAGCGGCTCGGCGCGGGCGGCATGGGAACGTTGGTGCAAGCGGAGCACCTCTTGCTCCACAAGCAGGTCGCCATCAAGTTCATGCGCCGCTGCTCGGCGAGCTCGCATCGGCGTTTCATCCGTGAGGCCCAGGCGGCGCAATCTCTCAGCAGCGATCACGTGGTGCGCGTCTTCGACATCGGCTTCCACGACGACGTTCCCTTCATCGTGATGGAACACCTGGACGGCAGCGATCTCGCCACGCTGACCGATGAGGGCCCACTGCCCGTCGAAGAGGCCGTGGACTGCCTGCTGGAGGCGTGCGTCGGCGTGGCCGAGGCCCACGCGCTCGGCATCGTCCATCGTGACCTCAAGCCGGCCAACCTGTTCTACGCACACACGGCGGCGCAGCAGCGCTCTGTGAAGGTGCTCGACTTCGGCATCTCGAAGCTGGCCACGGTCGCCGATGAACCGGTGCCGGCTGCGGAAACCCACACCGGCACGTCTGCGACCGCGACCGGCGCGCTTCTGGGCTCGCCGCACTTCATGTCGCCCGAGCAGCTGCGTGATCCGAGCAGCGTCGACGTGCGCACCGATGTGTGGGCGCTGGGCGTCACGGGGTATGTGCTGCTGACGGGTGAGCAGCCGTTCGCCGGCGACAGCGTCGCGGACGTGACCCGCGCGGTCTTCGCGGCCGATCCGCCGCCTGCGTCTCTGCGCGGGCGCGGCATCCCGAGCGAGCTCGACCTGGTGCTCGAGGCCGCGCTCGCCAAACGACTCGAGGACCGCATCCCCAGCGTCGCGGAGCTCGCGCGGCGCCTGGCGCCCTTCTCGGGCAAACGCGGGCGCCTGGCAGCAGAGCGCGCGGAGGCCTTCGAGTCGCCCGTCGCGCGCGGCGCCACCGGCCCGAAGCGACCCGTGCCGGACGCCGCGGCGGCGACGGAAACCGATGCGGGTTTGTCGACCACGGTCGGCACGTCGACTCGACGCATTGCTTGGCGGCGGGGTGTTCTGCCGGCTGTTGCTGGGCTGATCGCCGTGGCATCGGCGATTCTCTGGGCCCGTGCCGGCGAGGTCGCTCGACTCGGGCACGGGCTGGCGCGCTTCACCCCGCCGGCACGCGTCCCGCCCTCCGCCGCCGCCCGCATACCCGTCGAGGCGCTGCCCGCGCCCAGTGCGCCGAGCGCACCGAGCCCGAGCCGGGCTGACGCGCCACGACAGCGGCATCACCCCGTCCGCCCGCATGCGGTCGCATCCGCGGCGCCTCCGCCTTTGCCACCTCCGCCGCGACTCGATGCCGACGGGGTACCCATCATCCGATGAAAGCACTCACCCTGGCCTGCGCTCTCTTCTTGGTTGCCGCTCGAGCCGTGGCAGAAGCGCCGCCTCCTGTCGACGCCGCAGCACGTGCCGAGGCGCTGATCGAAGAAGGCGTGGCGCTGCGCCTGGCAGGGCGCGAGAGCGACGCGCTGGAGCGATTCCGTCAAGCCAACTCCGTCGCACCCTCGCCGCGGGCCGTGGGTCAGATGGGTCTCGCTGCCAAGTCGCTGCGTCTCTTCGTCGAGGCCGAGGATCACTTGAAGCGGGCGCTTGCCAGCGACGGGGACCCTTGGGTCGAACAGAACCGAGGGGCGCTCAGCTTGGCGCTGAGCATCGTGGCCAAGCAACTCGCGACGCTGGAGGTGCGCTGTGCGACCCCCGGCGCCAGCCTGCAGGTGAACGGAGAGCCGTTGCCGCTCGGCAAGCCGCTGCGCGTGCTCGCCGGCTCGGTCCGCGTCGAGCTCAGTGCGCCCGGTCACGTCCCCTGGCGCCGCGATCATGTGCTGACGGGTGGCGGCAGAGTGGAGCTGGACGCCGAGCCCGTCGCTCAGCCGCGGCAAGAGCCGCTGGCAGCGCCACCGGTGGCGCCGCGTCCTACGCCGCCCGCCGCCGACGAGCGCGCGGACGCGCGGACGCCGCTCTTCTGGCTGTCCGCCGGTGTCGGCGTGGTCGGGGTCGCGGCGGGCAGCTACTTCGGCTTGCGGGCGATGTCGCTGGCGAAGGACCGCGACGCCGTCTGTCCCGACGCGCGCTGCCCCACCGCGCGCGGGGTGGAGCTGGATCAAGACGCGCGCCGCGCCGCGACCTGGTCCAGCGTCGGCTTCGGCGTGGGCGCTGCCGGCTTGATCGGCGCCGGCGCGCTCTACCTCACTCGGCCCGCAGCACCCCGAGCGGGCGGCGTGAAGCCGGGGCTTGGGCTCGCCGCTGACGGGGCGCGGGCGTCTGCCGAGCTCAGCTTCTGATCCTCACGCCAGGCAGAACGGCACGTCACCGAGCCGGATAGTCGGCGCTCGTGCCACGGCGAGCGCCGCGCTCACCCCTTGAGCCAGTTCGGTCAGGTTTCCCGGCCATGCGTGACGCAGGAACGCACGCGCGACCTTCGGGTCCAGCTGAACCGCCGCAGCTCGCTCGCGCAGCACGGCGGCGAGCAGCGCTCCCAGGTCCACCCTGCGATCGCGCAGCGCTGGCAGCTCGCACTGCAGAGCGAAACGCGTCGCGAGCGGTCGCGACACACCGCGCGCAAAGGCCTCGGCGTCCAGCGTGGTCGTGGCCAACAGCCGGGCGCGTTGCGGCTCTTCCGCCGCCGCGATCATCAGCGACGACGCGGCAACATCGGAGAGCCGCTCCAGATTCTCGATCAGCAGCGTGCCGCCCCGGGCCGCTTCGAGGGCGGCCAGCAGATCGCTGGATGCGCTCGCCAGCAGCGCGTCGATCGACACCAGGCGTCCTGCGCGACCCGAGTGCTGGTGGACGACCCGCGCCGTGTGGGACTTGCCTACGCCCGCCTCTCCCCTCAGCAACATGGGCAAATCGCTGGCGGCGAGGCCCTGCAGCCTTCGTGAAAGTGACTCGCCGCTCGGGGTGATGGAGGGTACACAGCCGGTGGGCGCTTGCTCCGAATCGAGGTCGCGTGCGCCGTTCGCCGGCATGCGCCCCGTGCCCAGGCAGAGGAAGGTGCGACCGCACTCGACCCACGCTCCGAGCTCGAGCGCCGCCTGCGAGATCCGCTCACCGTCGAGGAAGGTTCCATTCTTCGAGGCCTCGTCCACGAGCAGCCAGCCGTCTCGAGCACGGGTCAGGCGCGCATGGCGGCGCGAGAGCGCGTTGCCCGGAAGGCTCAAGACCAGCTCGCCAGCTCGCGAGCGCTCAGCCGCGCGCCTCGAACCGCGGGTGAACACCACCTCGTTCACCCCCGCCAGCGAGTGACGCGAGCCGCCGCTCAACGGGGCGTCGCACGACAGCACTACGAACAGGAAGGTTTCGTCTGCATCCCCCGGTCCGGCGACGGCCGCAGGGTCGTCCTGGGTCTCGGCGGCGGTGCTCGAACGAGCCGCGGTGTCGCTCCAGGTGGACGGCCGCGCCACGCGGCGCGATGCCGAAGCTTCGACCGCGGGGGCGCCGCTGGCCGACAGCTCGGCCACGAAGCGCACCCCCTTGCCGCGAACGGTGCGCAGGGTGTGCTGCGTCTCGGGCGTGTCGTCCAGAGCGCGGCGGGCCAGGCTCAGCGCTTGGGTCAGCGAAGCGTCCGTCACCACGACGCCCCTCCACACCGTGTCGAAGAGCTCCTCTTTCGGGACCACGCGCTCGCGGTGCTTGGCCAGATAGAGGATCAGGTCCAGCACCTTGGGCTGCAGCTCGACGGCCTTCCCGGCCCTTCTGAGCTCGAACTGCGCTTCGTCCAGCTCGAACTCACCGAAACGCAAGCAAAGCCCCATCGCCGGCCAAGCATATGGCCGCGCGCGGCCGGTTCGCCAGCTCGTCGGGTGATGCTGAGGATACGCTGCCCCAGCGCTGAGGCTGTCGAGGCCCTCCGCTGCTGAACTACTGGCATGAGCGACGACGGAATCAAATGGCTCACCCGCCGCGGGATCGGCCCCGGGCTGCAGCCGCTGGTCTTGACCTTCGGGATCGTAGGCGTCGGTCTAGTGGTGCTCGGGGCGTACAGGGGCGGCGAGTGGATCCGCGTGCTCAGAGGTGGGCACTCGGACGCGGCGCACGTGATCGAGGCTTGGGACGGGACGGCGCCCATCGCTCGCGACGTGAACGGCGACGGGCTCGAGGACATCATCGGCGTCTACGCGGGACGCGACCCCGGTGGGATGTACCTGGGCGCCTTCGACGGCAAGAGCGGGCGAGTGATTTGGCGCCACGGCCCCATCGTGATTCATCGCGCGATCGGGGGCAACCTGGTGCAATTTGGCCTTCAGGGCGAGCGGCTCCTCGTCAACGAGCACCGCGGGGGGATCGTGCTCGGCCTGCGCGATGGCGCGGTACAGTCGAAGCTCCAATTGCCGGCAGCGCGCCAGGTGTGTGCGGGCGACTCTGCGGACGCGCCGCTCGTCGTGGAGACGCAGCGCGCCGACGCCCCACTCGCCGCCGACCTCGCCACGGGGAAGGTCCAACCCTTGGCTGGGCGCAGGATTTGTCAGCGCACGATGACCTCGGCACGCGCCATCGATCCCGCGACCGTGCACGGGGACAAGGTCCGCATGGCGCTCACCGACGGCGCCCACGTGGTGGCCTTCGGCTCGGACTCGACGGTGCGCGGCCACGCGGACCCCACCTCCGCTCCGAAGTGGACGGTGCCGCTCGCGCTTCGCGTTAATTCGGCCGATCTTGCGGCCGGGCGGTTGATTATCCTGGGCACGGATCCAAAGGGGTCAGCCTCCCAAGTCATCGCGCTCGATGCCGAGCGCGGGGCCGAGCTGTGGCGTTCACCCCTCGACGCGTCGGCGGGCGTCGTCGCGCAGCTCAGCGCGACCAAGGCGCGAGTCTACGTCACGGTCGGGGAATATTTGTTGGTGCTCGACGCGGGGACGGGCAAGCTTTTGCGGGATCTAGGCCTCGGTCGCGATTGAGAGCCCGCGCCACGCGGCGGCGACCGCGAGCGGTCGCCGCGCCAGCGCCGGCTCACATCTGCGGCTTGGGGGGCATGGCTCCGGGCGTCTTGGATCCGGCCAAGTTGACCCCAGTCGCTGCGCCCTTGACGCTCACTGAATTCAGCTTGTCGGGCTTGATGGGAGGCTTCTCGACGTGCTTGCTTGCGAGCGCCTGGCCACCGACGAGCTTGGTGGGCTTCTCCGGCGGCTTCTCGGGCTTCTCCTTGGGTGGGTCCTCGCTCTTGCCGGCAAGGTTGCCGGGCGCGACGGGGATCGTGACCCCGCCCTTCGCCGCAAGGTCGACGGCGCCTAGCTTGTCGGGCTTGATGGGAGGCTTCTCACTCTTCGCAGCCAGTCCCTGGGCCGGGAGCTCGGTCAGCGTGTTCGTCTGCTCGGACGCGCGCTCGCAGCCAAGCGTCAAAGCAAGGGCACTCGAGATGAGTATCACTCGTTTCATTCACTCCTCCAGGCGGTCGATTGGGCGACTCGCAGCCCCAAGCTAGGGCGCGCTCGGGCGCCGTGCTGGAGCAGGGCATCAGCGCTCCCTCAGCGGTCCATCAGCTCGATTCAAGCCGCGACACGCTCACCGACACGCCCGGCTCGACCCGGACCGATGCTCCGCTCCGTACGCGGATCTGAGTGAAGCCGGCGACGTGCAAGAGCGCTGTCAGCGTTTCGACGCTGGCGGCCGCCAGGCCCGAGCACGCGGAACGCCTCGCACTGGGCCCGGGACGGCAGCAGCCCGGCGAGCAGCCCGGCTCGGTACCACGCGCCACCTTGCGGTACTGATCGCGCACCTGGGAGCGCACTCGATCGTCCGATAGGTTGGTCATTGCTGGTCTCCCAGTTCTTCCCGCGCGAAGCGCTCGAGCTTCTCGCGAAGGGTGTCTCGGGCCGTGCGAAAGCGCGCCAGCATCTCGGCCGGGCCCACGCTCGCGTCCTTGCTGGCCGGGTCGGGGATGGGCCAGTGCAGGCGCCGCGCTTTGCCCAGGAACGCCGGGCACACCTCCTCCGCGCAGAGCGTGATCACCGTGTCCACCGTCTCGGGGTCGATGCTCTGCACGGACTTCGAGCGATGGCTGCTCAGATCCACACCCACCTCGCGCATCACCTCGATGGCCCAGGGGTTCACCACCGAAGGCTCGCTGCCGGCGCTCTGCACGGCCGCGCGATCGCCAAAGATGCTGCGAGCCAGGCCCTCGGCCATCTGGCTGCGGGCAGAGTTGGCGACGCACAAGAACAGGATGCTCTCGCTCTTGCCCGGCAGCCCGGCCGCGCTCATGCCAGCTCCCACGGCACCAGCGCGACGCGCGGGGCCAGCGCCTTCACCTCGGCGTGGAACCGGCCTTCGGCGGCGCGGCGCGCCAGCAGTACCGGGTCGGTCAGTGCCAGCGGCGCGAGGCTCTGGTTGATCACCCACGCCACCGGGCGGATGCCAGCGCGCCCGAGGTCGCGGTCGAGGGCCGCGGCCTCGTGCACCGGCGTCGCCTCGGGCAGCGTGACCAGCACGATCTTGGTGAACGCCGGATCGCGCAGGCGCGGCAAGAGGCGCCGCACTTCTTCGGGGGCGCTGCCCTCAACCTGCGCGACCTGCCGGTGATACGACTCGGCCGCGTCGAGCAAGAGCAGCGTGTGGCCGGTGGGTGCGGTGTCGATCACCACGAAGCCGCGCTCGCCCGCGTCCACGGTGCGCGCGAACGCGCGAAACACCGCAATTTCCTCGGTGCACGGGCTCTTCAGCTCTTCTTCGAGCAGCGCGCGGCCGGGGGCGTCCAGCGCGGCGCCGGCCGTGCGCATCACCTCTTCGGCATAGCCCCGCGTCTCGACCGCGGGGTCGATGCGGCTCACCGTGACGTTCAGAGCCGCCTCGCCCATCGCCTCGGCGACGTGCGCCGCCGGATCGGTCGTGGTCAGCTGCACCGGGTGACCGCGCCGCCCAAGCTCGCGAGCGATGCGCGCTGCCAGGCGGGTCTTGCCCACGCCGCCCTTGCCCATGACCATGACCACACCGCGGCCGCTGGCTTCCAGGGCGGGCAACAGATCGGCGAGCCCGGGCAGCGCGGGGATCTCGCTCGGGCTCGGGGCGACTGCCACCGGGGCGCTGCCAAAGAAGCCGCGCAAGGCCTGGGTGCCGAGCAAGGCGCCGGCGACCAGCGGCAGCTCGGCGCGCGGCAGCCCTTGCAGGCCCATGGGCATCTCGGCCAGCGCGCGACGTTGCGCTGCCTGCAGCGCCTGCGCCAGCGGATCACTCGGTGCCTGGGCGGTGAACACGCCGTTCACGATCAGCCCGCGGCACCCGACCCCGAGCTCCGCGAGCTCGCCCTGGGTCCGTGCCGCCTCGCGCAGCGCAGCGCCGTCGGCGCGGGTGACCAGATAGAGCGCGCTCACGGTCGGGTCTTGCAGCGCAGCGCGCGTGGCTTGATAGAGCTTCTGCTGCGCTTCCAGCCCCGCCAGCGGCCCGAGACACGACGTGCCGCCCGCGCTGGCCTCGAGGAAGTCCGCCCAGGCAGCGGGCAGCTCGAGCAAGCGCAGCGTGTGGCCCGTGGGTGCGGTGTCGAAGACCACGTGGTCCCACTCCGCGGCCTGCCCGCCCAAGAGCTTCGCGAACTCGTCGAAGGCCGCAATTTCGACCGTGCACGCGCCCGAGAGCTGCTCTTCGATGCTGCGCACTGCCGAGTCGGGCAGGACGCCCCGGTACGGACCGACCCGCCGCTCGCGGTAGGCGTGGGCCAGCGCTTCCGGATCGACGTCCATCGCCGAGAGCCCGGCGACGCCAGGGATGACACGCGGCGCGGAGCCGAGCTCGGTCTCGAGCACCTCGCTCAGGTTCGAGGCCGGGTCAGTGCTGACCAGGAGCACGCGCCGCCCGCGCTCGGCCAGGGCCACGGCCGTCGCGCAGGCGACGCTGGTCTTGCCCACGCCGCCCTTGCCGGTGAAGAGCAGGTTCCGCGGGGCGTGCTCCAGGAATTCCACGCGACGACTCCTCAGCAGCAGCTGGTCTTGGTCTTGCCGTCGCTGCTCGGGCCGCAGCACCCGCTGGCGACCGGGAGCTTCCGGACCACGACGCCGGCCAGAGCGGCAAGCGTCTCACGCGACGGGTACGAGCCCTCGACCGCGATTCGATCGCCGACCAGGATCAACGGGAGCACCTCGTTGCCGCGCGACAGCGCCGCTTTGACCTCGGCGTGCTCGACGAAGGCGCCGGGCTGCTGCGCCAGGTTGTAGCGCTCGACCACGACGCCTTGCTGCTTCAGCCAGTCCAGATCCGCCGCGAAGCGCGCCAGATCGGAGTCGATGCTGGGCCCGCAGACGCCGGTGGAGCAGCACAGGGCGGGGTCGAAGACACGGACGGTGACGGACATGGTTTCCCTTTCGGTTATCGGCAGTGTAGCTCCAACTTCAGGTCGAGCCCGCCTCAGCACTTGTCGGCAAACACCAGGTCGAGCTCGACGCTGGGCACGGCGCCGTCCGGCGGGTCGAACGCCCACTCGGGCAGCTTCGTCTTCAGGCACTTCTCGACCACGTCGGGATCGCGCTTGACGCCGTTTTCGACGATCTCGACGCCCTCGACCTTGCCGCCGCTGCCAAGCCCAAGGCGCACCTTCACCCGACCCGTGCGCGTCTCGGCGCAGCCTTTCTTGTAGACCAGCTCTTGGCATGCCTTGCCCGAGTGGGCACGGCGCGCGCGCTCGATGGCCTCCGCAGGATAGGGTGCGGGCGCCGCAGGCGCGGCTGCGGCTGCGTCGACGGCCGGCGCAGGGTCGGCGGGTGGCGCGCTCGGCACGACCACCGCGCTGGCGGCCGGCGCGCGCTCAGTCGGCGCGTTGGCGGCGCGCCCGTTCGAGTCACACCCGACGAGCACCCACAGACAGAGGCCAACAGAGGCCAGACGTACACTCACGGGCCGGGATGCTACTCTGAGTGTCGACCATGATGCGACCTCGACTTTCCTTCCTTGGCTGCGCGCTCGTCACGCTTGCGTGCAGCAGTGATCCCTCGGACGGAGGCAATGCCAACGCGACCGGTGGCGCAGCCGGCACGGGCGGTAGCGCAGGCACGGGCGGTAGCGCAGGCAGCGCAGGCGGCACAGGCGGTGGCGGCAGCGGCGGCACCGCGGGAACCGGTGGCACCGCGGGCAGCGGCGGCAGCACGGCGGGGTGCGCGTTCGAGCAGGCCGCCCCGAGCGGCAAGCTGTGCGCGCTGAAGCCGTCGGGCGCCGCCGGCGTCACCGATACATTTGGCTACCACGCCGTCGGCTTGCCCAGCTCCATCGCGGCGACCACGCCGGTCTACGTTCACCTGGTGGGCTCGGGGGGCGATCCGGCCAAACCTGCGACCAAGAGCTTTCCGAACCAACTCTTGATGGAAGAGCTGACGAAGGCCGGCGTGCTGGTGCTGATGCCCGCCTACGACAACGAACCGACGGTGGGCTCGCTCTGCAAGCTGGACCTCGCCTGCTACGAGCCCGTGCGCCGCGAGGTGATCTGGGCGACGCCCGCGCCGGCGCCGTACGCGGACCTGAAGAACGTGACGCAGCCCAACGACATCGTGTCGCGGCTGAGCGCGCTGGTGAGCGCGCTGACGCAAGCGAAGCTGCTCGGCGCGACCCCCCCTGCGGCTCTGGCGGGCCCCAAGCTCGACACCACCAAGCTGCGCGTGGGCGGCCACTCGCAGGGCGGGGGCCACGCCGCGCTGTTCGCCAAGGACAACCAGGTCGAGCGCGTGTGCATGCTCAGCTCGCCCATCGACGGCACCGACCTGGGAGGCATCGGCAAGGCAGTGCCGTGGGTGAGCGGCACCTGGGCCACTGACCTCACCGCGCGTCGTGCACTCATCCACGAGAAGGATCCGGGCTTCATCAAGGCCAAAGCCAACTTCGACGCCATGGGTCTGGTCGAGGGCACGCACTGGAAGCGGCTGACGGCCGCGACGGCCGAGCCCCACGCCACCACGGTCAAAGACGCGACCCACGCCGCCGAGCGCGCGGCCTGCATCCAGTGAGCGGGGGGCTCGCACCGCGGCCTCGCACCGGTCCAAGACGCTCGCGCGCTTTTGCCGGACGCTGGGGCCTGGCGGCGGAGAGCCCGCGACACCACCTCTTGGCCTCTCGAAAAGAGGAGGAGGAAGCATGAAGCTCTATCACAACCCGCTCTCGCCCAACGCCCGCCGGCCCGCGCTCGTCGCGCAGCACCTGGGCATCGCCCTCGAGACGGTGGCGGTCGACTTCCGCGAGCTACGCGGTCCCGAGTTCCTGAAGATCAACCCCGCCGGCCGCATCCCGGTGCTGGTCGACGGCGACTTCGTGCTGACCGAATCGCGCGCCATCATGCAATATCTGGCCAGCCAGAAGCCGGGGCTCCTGCCCACCAGCGAGCGCGCGCGCGCCGACGTGGCCCGCTGGCAGTTCTGGGACGCCGAGCACTTCTCGTCGCCGCTCAGCACGCTGGCCTTCGAGAAGCTGCTCAAGCCGATGATGGGCATGGGCGAACCGTCGGAGTCGGCGATCAACGAGGCTCTCGTGCGCTACGAGCGATCGGCCAAGGTCGTCGACGCACACCTGGGCAAGAGCGAGTGGCTGGTCGACCGGAGCATGACCATCGCCGACCTGAGCGTGGCCGCTTCGCTCACCTACGCCGGGCCAAGCGGCGCCCCGCTCGATCCCTACGCGCACTTGAAGGCGTGGTTCGGTCGCGTGCGCGAGCTACCGGCGTGGAAGGCCACCGAGCCGAAGCCGGGCGGGTGAGCCTCCCGCCCGCGCGGCGGGGTGCGCTCCTTGCATTTTGAGCACCTGTTGCTCATAATGCAAGGATGGTCGAGCGCCCCGAGTTGCGCGCGCGGGTGGAGCACCTGCTGCGGCAAAGCCCGGTCGTCTCGCTCTTGGGTCCGCGGCAGTGCGGGAAAACGACGCTGGCGCGGGCGGTCGCACGGGGCCGCCGCGCAGAGCTCTTCGACCTCGAGGATCCGGTCTCGCGCCGGCGGCTCGAGAGCCCGATGACGGCGCTCGAGACGCTGCGCGGCTTGGTCGTGATCGACGAGGCGCAGCTCGCACCCGAGCTGATGCCGGTGATCCGCGTCCTGGTCGATCGCCGTCCCGCGCCCGCTCGCTTCCTGCTCACCGGCAGCGCTTCGCCGGATCTCGTGCGAGGCGCCTCCGAGTCACTCGCCGGCCGCGTGGCCTTCGTCCCGATGGCGGGGTTCGACCTGTCCGAGGTCGGGGCCGCTTCGCTGCGTCGCTTGTGGCTGCGCGGCGGGCTTCCGCGGTCGTATCTGGCGCGCAGCGAGGCCGACAGCTTTCGCTGGCGCGAGGACTTCGTGACCACCTTCTTGGAGCGCGACCTGCGACGCTTCGGTGTCCTGCTGTCGCCGCAGGCATTGCGCCGCTTGTGGTCGATGGTCGCGCACTATCATGGCCAGCAATGGAACGCCTCGGAGGTGGGTCGATCGCTCGGCGAGGCGCACACCACGGTGAAGCGCCACTTGGACGTGCTCACGGGAGCGCTGGTCGTCCGGCAGCTGCAGCCGTGGTTCGAGAACCTCGGGAAGCGACAGGTGAAGTCCCCCAAGGTCTACATACGAGACTCTGGGCTCCTGCACGCGCTGCTCGGGCTCGGGACGTTCTCGGCTCTGGAGGGAAGCCCTCGTTTGGGCGCGTCGTGGGAGGGCTTCGTGGTCGAAGAAGTGATCCGCGCCGCGGGCGAACGCAACGTGTACTTCTGGGCGACTCAAGCCGGCGCGGAGCTCGACCTGCTGGTCCTGGCAGGCGGCCGTCGCTGGGGCATCGAGGTCAAGTACTCGGACGCTCCCGCGGTCACCAAGTCGATGCGGGTGGCCCTGGCGGACCTGGACCTCGCCCACCTGTGGGTGGTGCACCCAGGCAGCGCTCGCTACCCGCTCGACGAGAAGATCGACGCCGTCGGCATCCGCGAGCTCGGAGCTACCCTGAGGGCCGTGGGCATCGGCGATCATCTGCCCGGCGAGCGTCGGCGACAGCGCTGATCCGGGGGGAAGCCGCGATCAACGCGGCCCTCGTGCGCTACGCGCCCTCCGCGAAGCCGGTCGACGCGCAAGCGCCGCCCCGGTCTGGCCGTCCAGGGGCGCCTCGCCAACGCCGCCGCGGCCATGTATTGGATCGAGGCGGTGGCGGGTCCTCAGCGTGACGACGTGGATCGCCCTGCGCGGCGCGGCTTCATGCTGGTCGCGCTGGGCGGAATGCTGATCGGCGGGGCCTCGATTCCTGCGACCTTCTTCGTGGCTGTCGGGCGCCCGCGAGGGACCGACCCGCTGATCGCTTGGCTTTGCGCGGCCGCGGTCCTTGGTATCGCGCTCTGTCTGCTCGGCGCTTGGCGCGGCGCAAGTCACGCAGACCGTAGGAGCCGCATTGGGGCCATTGCCGGCGTGATGTCCACGATCGTTGGCGTGCCCGGGCTCCTCAGCGTCGCGATGATGACGGTCATGGCATCGCTTCCGGGCGTTGCGCCGGCGATACCGGGTGCCGTGTGGGCCGCCGGGGTCGGGTTGATGGGCCTGAGCTTGGTGAGCCTGACCATCGCGCACCGCTTTCGCGCCGCCCCGACAGAGAGCCTGGAAGAGTATGTCGAGCGGCTTCAGTACCTGGCCGTCGCTGGGTTCTTTGCCCACGAACGGCCAGCCCGCGCTGGGACGCTGCTGGCCTCGCTCGGTATTTATGGGCTCCTCGCGTGGCAGCTGACCGGCTTGGGACCGCTGCAGGTCGGCGTGGTCGGCGCCGTGCTCGTGCTCTTCATGCACGTCTGCATCTGGAAGCACGAGCTCGCTCATGCGCTCGTGGCCAAAGCGTTGGGCATGGATGTGTTGCTCATCTCGGTGGGTACCGGCCCCAGCCTGCTCGACCTTCGCGTCGGCGCGACGAAGCTGCGCTGGCAGGCGTGGCCCACGCGCGGCGGGGTGACGCCCCTGGTCCGACGGACTCCAAGGTGGCGTCTGCACAAGATGCTGCTAGCAGCAGCCGGGCCGGCGGCTGAGCTGGCGGGGCTGCTGATCCTGTTGGCGCTGTGGAACACAGCGAAGAGCCCGGTCGTGAACGCTGCGTGGGCCGCGTGCACGTTGCTGCAAGCGGCGTCGTTCGTCGCGAACGTGGTGCCTTCCCGTGTGGGCGCTCAACACACCGATGGATTTTCGATGTGGAATGCGCTTCGCTTCCCGGAGAGCGCCCGAGAGTTCCAGTGGGCAGCCACCCACGCGCAACGAGCGTATCTCGACGTGGAGGGTTTGGACGCGGCGGAGGCATTGAATCGCCTTCGTGTTCCGGGTCGCTCCGAGGACTACGGGACGAAGTTGGTCGTAGCCATGACGCTCGAGAAGCTCGAGAAGCTCCGCGAAACCCGCGATCTGTGGGGGGAGCTCGAGCGCGACGCACCAGTCCCTTCTCTGGCGTTCTTCGCGCTCGCGCAGCATGCGCGCGTCTCGACTCGGCTGGGCGAGCTCGACGTGGTCCGCGCCGACGCCGAGCGGCTCCTGGATTGGCGCGCACCGGAGACCGCGGTCGCACTGGCGATCGAACGCCTGGCCTACACAGCGCTCGTAGAGCGCTCCACGGCTCTGTTCGACAGCGCGGACGGCTGGCTCCGGCGCGTGGCCAGCGCGGACGCTCGCTGGTCGGCTCGGTCGGCGATCGGGGTGACTCACGCGGCGATCGGCGTCGAGCTCGGACGCATCGACGAAGCACGGCCCGTCTTGCGCCGCTGGAGACGACACGCGACAGGCTCCGATCACCGTGCGCTCGCAGCGCTGTACCTCACGGTCACAGTGCACCGGGATGGCCGTCGAGCATCCCGACTGCTCATGGCGGAAGCCCGGGCGATTCACGACGCCCCGAAGCTCCTCGAGTGGTTCGATTCCAACACGCGCCTCAGCGCAAGGGGCAGAGACTGAGCGCCGGCGCCTGGTCGGCTGAAATCACCGCCAACCCGCGCGACCGCCCAGCCGGATGAGCTGGGGCGTGGCCCGCGGCCCGCAGTTGCAGACGAAGCCGCCGGCTTCGCGCGCCGGCAGGGCGGCGCCGAGCGCGTCCCACACGTCGGGAGACTCGAGGCAGAGCGAGACTCGGCTGCGCGGCAGGTGCGTTCGCACGATCTCGCTGACCTCGCCGTAGATCCGCGCGCGCGTGGGCTCGGGAAAGGGCGCGCCCTTGTCGCCAGCCAGCTGGTCTTCTGCCGCGCGTGCCTCTGCCAGCGCGCGGCTGTCGAGCAGGCCCAGCGGCATGATGCGCGGCAGCTCCGCGAGCTCGATCATGCTCAGCGTCCAGAAGGTGAAGAGCTCCGGGCTGCCGGCGCGGGCGATACGCCGCGCAAGCTCGGCGTATGCGTCGCGATAACCCGCGATGGGCACGATGGGCGAGAAGCGCACGCGGGTGGCGTAACCGGCGCGGTGCAGCGCGCCCAGGGCATCGATGCGCGACGCGGGCGAGGGCGCGCCCTGCTCCAGCAGGTCGGCGATGGGCTCGGGCGTGATGGTGAACGACGCCGCGGTGCGACCCGCGTGATCGAGATCCACCAGGTGCTCGACGCTGTCGCCCTTCGAATAGAGCAGCAGCGTGGGCCCGCCGATGCGCGCAAAGCGCTGCACCAGCGCAGCCGCTAGACCATATTCCGGCTCCAGCGCCAGCGTGTCGCTGCGGTTGTTCAACTTCCACAGCGTCTGGCCGGGGCGCGAGCGCACCAGCGCTTCCACGCGATCGACGAAGGTCTCGACGTCGAGGCGAATGCACACGAACGACGTGTACGGGCAGTACGCGCAGTCGAAGGGACAGCCGACCACCGACTGCACCTCGATGGCGGTCTGACAGAGCACACCGTGCTCCTGGGCCTGGGTGCGACCGTTTCGGACCTCGCGCCACGAGTAGCCCGGGAACACCTCGCGGGCGGCGCCGAAGCGTGCGAAGGCCACCAGCTCTTTCTGCCGACCCCGGCCGTCGAGCCCACCGCGGGGGCGTCCGGCGCGCGGGCCGAGATCGAGCAGCAGGCCCTCGACCTCGTCGTCGTCGAGCACCTCGATCCGGCCCGATTCCACCCGGGGCAGCATCGCGTCGAGCCGCGCACGGCTCGGCGGGTCGGCGAGCACGCTCCGGGCGATGACCACGCGTTCAGCGCGCAGGGGTTCCACGCTGAGATCTTGCCGCACCGGACGGGCAGCGGCCAGAAAGCGGCCTTCCGAAACTCCGCCCGCCGCCCCACGTACTTGCGGCATGCGCTCGCTCCTGCTTCTTGCCCTGCTCGCTTCCACCCTCGGCGGCTGCGAAAACAAGCCCGCCGCCCCGCTCGCCCCCAGCGCTTCCGCCCTGGCACCCGCCGAGCGTCGCAGCGAGTCGCAGCGGCCATTCGGCATCGACGCCGCGGGCAGCACGGTCACCTTCTTGATGAACGCACCAGTCGAGAAGATCTACGGCAAGGCCGAGAACGGCGCCAAGGGCGAGCTCTACATCGACCCGGCCGACATCAGCAAGACCACCGGGCTCATCGAGATCGATCTGGACACGCTGGTGCTGCACCAGCAAAAGCGGCAAGACGACAAGTCCGAGTTTGGCGAGCGCGTGAAGAGCGACAAGCAGAACGAGCACGCGAAGGCCTGGCTCGAGATCTCGCCCGATGCGCCCGCCGACCAGCGCGAGTTGAACCGCTGGGTCCAGTTCCGCATCGAGAGGGTCGTCGAGACGTCGGCCACCGACCTGGGCAAGCTGACCGGGGCCAGCCGCACGATCACCGCAACCGTAGAGGGCGAACTGCGCGTGCATCAGCGCAAGGTGAAGAAGCAGGCCAAGGTCGAGGCGACGTTCAAATACGAGGGCGACAAGCCGGTGGGCGTGACCATCAAGACCACCGCGCCGGTGGTGGTCGACCTCGAGGCCCACGACGTGCGCCCGCGGGAGCTTTTCGGCAAGCTGGCGCAGAAGACACTTTCCGACATGGGTCAGAAGGTGGCCAAAGAAGCGCCCATCGATCTGGTGATCAGCGCCAAGGCGAAGTGACGCTCATCGCCGCACCGGCTCGCGCGACACCCTGAGCTTCACGCTGCCACCCCCGCGATCGAGCTCGACCACCACGTCGGTCTTGATCGGGCCGCTGAGCCTCGCGCGGGCGTCGCGCATGTCGATCACGTCGCGGCCGTCCACCGCCAAGATCACGTCGCCTGCGGCCAGGCCGGCGCGCTCGGCCTCGCTGCCGTCGGCCACGTGGACGATCACCACGTCCAGCTCGTCGCCGCTGCCGCGCTCGCCCAGCGTGATGGCCACGCTTCCGCTCACGGTGGGGTCGTCGTCGCCCGCCGCGTGCGTGAGGCGCAGCGTGACGCCGGTGGTGTCGCGCCCCGAGTGCACCACCACGTTGGGCGTGATGCCGCGCCCCACGTCCGGCGCGTATGCCTCGACGTCGACCTTGCCCGGCGCGACGCCGTTCAGCTTGAACTTCCCCTTCGCGTCCGAGAGGGCCATGCCCGAAGGCAACGCGCCGGCGGGCAAGTACGCGGGCACCACGCCGGCCGCGACCCGCGCGCCTTGCACCGGTTTGCCAACCGCGTCGAGCACCACGCCTTCCACGCTGCCGCCCTCGCTCAGATCGATGGTCGGCAGCTCGAAGGCCCGGTCGGCACGGCCGGTCGCGGTCACGGTCGCGCTCGCCTCGGCGGTGGCAAAGTCGGGGTGCGACACCACGATGTGCACCGGCGCCACCGCCACGTCCTTCACCCGGTACTCGCCGTCTTTGTTGGTCAGCGCCACGAAGCGCCTGCCCTCGGAGACGAGCGTGACGCTGGCGCCCTCGACGCTGCGGCGGCCGCGCACCGCGGTGACCCGTCCCTCGACCACCACCCCGCGGGTCAGCTTCACCTCGAGCTTTTCACCGGCCTTCTCGAGCTGGCGCACCGCCACCCCGAAGCCCGGCGCCTCGACCACCACCCGCAGCTCGAGACCGCGCGCATCCGCGATGGTCACGCGGCCCTCGGCAGAAGTGAACGCCGTCTGCCGCAGCGGAGAGCCGGGATCGAGGGACAGCACCGCGACCTGGGCGGCGTCCACCGGCCGGCTGGCATCGTCGACCACGGTGACGGTCAGCGAGTCGCGGGGCGCGGGCAGCTCGAGGGTCACGTTGGTGCGCCCGCCCTCGGGGACCTCGATGGCCTTGCGCACCACCAGCTTCGAGGGATCGTCGGGACGCGCCACGGACAGAATCACCTCTTCGGGCGCCGCGGCGAAGGCGAAGCTGCCGTCGGTGGCGGTGAGGGTGGTGCGCTCGAGCGTGCCGCGACTCGCGGTCAGATCGACCCGCGCGCCCGAGACCCCGCGACCCGCAGCGTCGACCACTCGCCCTTCGATGGCGCCGCCGGCGAGCAGCACCACCTTCACCTGCGCGCGCCCGCCCGGCGCGATGGTGACCGGATCGCTGATCCCCTCGACATAGGCCGGGTGGCGCACCAGCGCGCGGACCCGACCGGGCGTGACCGGATGCGCGGCGAACTTGCCGTCCAGCCGCGTGACCCAGGGGTCGATGGCCGCCGGCGGCGTGCCCACCGGCTCGGGCGTGCCCGCGCCCCGCGGGATGGGCGGGATGGGTCCGGGCATCACGCCCAGCTCACCGGCGGGGATGAGCGGGCGAGGACCGGCGAGCGCCCACTCGAAGTGCGTGCGGCGAAACGCCATGCTCGACGGCGAGTCGGCGACCGGAAGCCCGAACAGATCGATCCCGATGATCTCGACCGACGCACCGTCGACCGGCCGCCCCTTCGCGTCGACGACCTCGCCCTCGAGCGTGCCGCCGCGCATCAGCTGGATCTGAACCGGACCGTCCAGCTTCTCGGGCACCGCCACCGCGGGGCGCGTGACGAAACCGTCGGCGCTGGCCGAGACCGAGGCGGCGCCGCCCGAGATGGGACCCAGCAGCACGCTGCCGTCGCCGGCCGTCCGCCCCTGGATCGGGAACGAGCTCAGGCCGCCCTCCGAGAGCACCACGTCGGCGTTGCCGACGGGCGCAGGGTGATCCGTATCGTCGTCGGTGACCACCACCGCGACCATCCGACCCGGGCCCAGCTTCAGCGTCACCGTGGCGTGGGCGCCACGCGCCAGCTCGTAGCCGAACAGGGTCTCGCTCACCTGCTGGCCCAGGGTGGCGCGAAGATCGAAGTGCCCGGCCACGAGGCCCGAGATCTTGGTGACCCCGCTGGCGTTGGTCTGGGCGCGGCGCGCAGGCCAGAGGGTCGAGCCGGTGATGGCGACCTCGGCGCCACCCGCCGGGGACCCATCGGCGTTTTGCACGTGCACCTCGAGCGAGGCAAGCCGCCGGAGCGAGAGCGTGACGTCCGCGGTCACGCCCGACTGGGTGACCGACTCGTAGCCCGGCGCCGAGCCCTTCACCGTCCACGGCGATCGCGGCAAACGGCCGAAGCTGGCGACGCCGGCGTCGTTGGTCAGGGCGCCGAACGGCAGCGGATCGCCAGAGGTGACCAGCACCGTGGCGCGGGGAAGGGCCGCACCCTCTTCGTCGCTCACCGTCACCCTCAGGTGAGCGGCGCGCTCGAGCTGCAACGCGGCGACGCGCACCCCGGCCTCGAGCACCAGGCGCGTCGACGCCCGCGCGAAGCCGTCGGCATCGACCAACACCCAGGCGGCACCGCGAGGCAGGCCACCGATCTTCACCCCACCGGCCGGGTCGCTTCGGCCAGTGCCCGCCAAGTAGAAGCGACCGTCGCGCTCCCAGTACACGCGCGCTTCGGCGCCAGCCACCGGCGCGTCGCCCAGGCCGGTGACGGTCACCGAGATCTCGGCGTCTCGCTCGTCGACCTCTGCCGGCGGCGGCGGCGCGAACCGCAAGAACGGATGGGGGCGGAGCCCCACGTCGACCACGCGCGCCAAGAGCGCCAGGCACGCCAGCACGGCGATGGCTCCGATCAGGCGCTGGACGAGTCGATCGCGCGGCAACGGCCGCACGATAACGCGACGCCGCGGCGAGCGCTTCCAGCACCCGGCATTCGACCTGCTATGCTGGCCGGGTGCGGCGACAGCTTCTGGCGGCGCTGGTGACGGGGCTCTTGGCGGCCAGCCACGCCTGCAGCTCGGGGGACCGCCCCGATCCGTTCGGTGGCGCCGGCGGCGGCAGCGGCGGCGGCGGCAACGCCGGGGGGCTCGACGTGGGCATCCCCGACGGCCCGCCCTCGCCCGACGCCGACGGTTTGTGCGGCAACACCATCATTCCGGTCGTGGTCGAGCGGCCCAACGTCTTCTTCGTGGTCGACCGCTCGGGCAGCATGATCGAAGCGCTGCCCAAGAGCACGTACAACAAATACGTCAGCGCGCGCATCGCGATCAGCAAGGTGTTGCGTTCGGTCGGGCATCGGCTGCGCTATGGCGCGGCGGTCTTTCCGATGCCCGGCGGCACGATCGCAGGCTGCAACCCCGGCAAAGAGATCTTCCCGACCCAAGACGGCGACCCGCCCAGCTTTGCGCAGCAGGGCCTGAACGGGCCGGTGCTCAAGAAGCTGCTCACCACCCTGGCGGCCTATCAGCCCGAAGGCGGCACGCCGACCTCGGGCAGCATCGAGGCGCTCGTCCCGACCTTGACCGCGCTGCCGGGCAAGACGTTCGTGGTGCTGGCCACCGATGGGGCCCCCAACTGCAACCCCAGCGCCAGCTGCCCGGCGTCGGAGTGCATGGCGAACATCGAGGGCGCCATGCTCGATCCGAACACCAAGTGCGCCGAGCCCATCAACTGCTGCGATCCGAAGCTGGTGGTGGACGGTCCGCTCTATTGCGTCGACCGGCAGGCCACGGTCGACGCGGTCCAGAAGCTGTTCGACGCCGGCATCAAGACGTACGTGATCGGCATGCCAGGCGCCGAGGTGTATGCGAACGTCCTGAACGAGGTGGCCACCGCCGGCGGGACCGCCAAGCAGGTTCTCCCGTATTATTACCCGGTGCAAGACGAGCCCCAGCTCACCGCGTCGCTGCAAGAGATCGGCATCAAGGTCGCGATCAGCTGCACCGTGGATCTGGGTCAGGCGCCCCCCGACAAGAACCTGGTGAACGTCTACTTCGACACCAAGCTGGTGCAGTCTAGCCCCACCGACGGCTGGGGCTGGACGTCGGACAAGACACTGGAGCTGAACGGTGCGGCCTGCGACCAGCTGAAGAGCGGCAACGTGTACCAGGTGCAGGTGGTGGCCGGGTGCCCCACGTCGGTGAAGTGACGGCGACCCGGGTTTTCGGGTTAGCATGCCAGCGTGGATGACCCGCCGACCCTGCAGCAGCTGCGCGAGGAGATCGATCGCATCGACGACCGCATGCTGGACCTCTTGGCCGAGCGGGTCGCGGTGGCGTTGCGCATTGGCGAGGTGAAGCGGGCCGGCGGGTTGCCGGTGTACGACCCCGAGCGCGAGCGGGGCATCTTCGCGCGGCTCTGCCAGCGCGCGCGCGCACCGCTGACCCCCGACGTGGTCCGCCGCGTCTTCGAGCGCGTGGTGGACGAGACGCGCTGGGCCGAGCAGCGGGCAAAGCGCTGACTCAGTGCAGCGTGTGCCAGCTGCCGTCGTGCTCCACGCGCGGCACCTCGGCGTCTTCGATGGGTGGCTTCATCTCGACCACCTCTTGCCGGGGCTCGCGCGCGAACACGATGCGCACCCGGCCCGCCTCGGCCTCGCGCAGGCGGCGACGCAGCTCGTCTTCTGCCGCCTCTTCGCGACCCCAGCGTTCGAGCGTGCGCTCTGCGCGCTTCTTCCGGCGCCGCCAGCCCCAGATGAACAGGCCAATGGCGCCCGCCCAGATCACCGAGCCGCTGAACAGCGCGGGCCAGAAGGTGTAACGCTTCGACACGTCTTGCCGCCACTCGAACTCGAGGGTCGCCAGGTCCACGCCATAGGCGTCGTTCAGGGCCCGCTCGAACTCGTGCCCCTTTCGGACCCGCTCGAGCAGGCCGATGAAGCGTTGCTGGTCTTCACGCCGGATCAAGAACCGCACGATGTCGGCCGCCTGGGCGTATGCCACCGAGACACCGAGCGCGTCGGTGGGGAACGTCTTCTCGAGCCGGCCCAGCGGCAAGAGCTCGCCGGCGACCGTGGCAGTCCACAGCGTCTGAAGGCGCGTCACCGAGCCCTCGCCCGAGACGAACACCGCCACGCCCTCGTTGAACCAGCGCGGAACCGAGCGCCCATCGACCGCGTCGTGGAGCGCCACATGGGCCAGCTCGTGCCGGAAGACCTCACCCAGATCGTGCCGCGCGTTGACGTCCACCGGATGGATGGTCAAGAGGACGTAGCCGATGTCCGAATAGGCGACGCCGGCGGCATAGCGCGGGAAGGGCGCGCCCTCGGGAGCCAGGCTCGCCATCTCGCCAGGGGTGCGCGCAACGTAGACCGTGACCTTGCTGAGCACCGGCCGACCGAACCGCCGCACCAGATCGGCGCGGGCGGCGTCGGCTTGCGTGATCAACGGTTGCACCCGCTCGCGCAGGCCGGGCTCGTAAGCGAACTTGATCCAGCCGCCGTCGTGGACGTTGAAACCGGCCGGCGGGGGCGGAATCGCGAGCTTGGCGTCGACGCGGGGCGCGTCGGCCGGGGGCGCGTGGGCCTCGGCGTCGGGGCCCGCGCGCTCGGGCTCGGGCGCGGGGGGCGTGGCGGCCGTGACGCCGATCCGTACCGGAGTGCCCGCGGGCGGCGGCTGCGCAGCGGCAGGCGCGGCCCCGCTCAGCGCGAACAAGAACGCGATGAAGAGCGCGAGCCGACGGATGAGGACGAAGCCGACGCGCGAAGCGCCCATGGTCCGCTGAAGGTAAGGGCCAGGCCCCACTCCGTCAACGGACGCTCAGGGCCGCAGCCACCCTGACAGTCCGAGCAGCACCGGCGCATGCTCGGCAAGCGCGCTCTTCGTGGTGGGCGCCGACAGACCCAGACCCAGGCCCGCAGCCACCACCACCAACCAGAGCACCCAGCCCACGCGGCCCAGCGCCCACTTCTCGGGCGCCCAGGCGGCGGCCGCGACCACCGCCACGCCCAGCACGCCGTCGAAGAGCGAGCTACGAAGCGCGCTGCTCAGCGCCGGCAGCGCAAGCACCGCGCCCAGGGCAAGGCCGAGCGCGGCAAGGCCGTGAGGCAGCTTGCACAGCGCGCCGCCGCGCCCCCGAGACCAGGCGATCACCCGGGCGGAGAACGCCGTGGCACTCAGGACCAGGATGGCAGCCACGAGTGCGAAAGTCGCGCCACCCAGCGGGCGATGGTGCGTGGCCGTCTTCAGCACGCGCGCGAACACCATCAACGGCCCGAGCGCGAGCGCCAGGCCCAGCGGAAGGCTGAAGGCGAACGGCGAGAGCGGACGCGCCACGCGACAGGCGCCCGCCACCGGCGCGATCATCAGCGCGGCGGAGCCCCACAAGGCCAGCCAGGCCATGGCCAGGCCGGCGCCGCCGGTGGCCGCGCGCAGCGCGGCGGGGATCACGATCACGGCAGAGCCGAGCGTGGCAACCGCCAACGCGTAGCCGCCCGAGGCCGGCGAGCGGGCGGCGCTCACGTCGTGCGCAGCTCCAACCGCACGCGGCGCGCTGCCTTCTCGGGCACGTATCCGCGCTCGAGGTACCAGCGCACGGCGCGCGCCAGGGTCTGCCGCGCCGGCCGGTGCTGATAGCCCAGCGCGCTCTCGGCCTTCTCGCTGGTGACCCAGACGTAGGCGGAGGCGTAGTCGCGAGCAAGCTTCCGGGTGAGCTGCGGATCGCCGCCGAACCAGCTGGCTTTCATCTCCATCAAGCTGCCCACCAGGCCGATCATGCCCTCGGAAAGCACGCGCCCCGGCAGCGCGAGACCGGTGATGTCGGCCAGGGTGTCGATCAGCTGGTGGTAAGTGATGTTCTCGCCGCCCAGGATGTACGTCTCGCCGACAATGCCCTTCTCCATGGCGCCGATGTGGCCTTCGACCACGTCGTCCACGTCGACCACGCTGATCCCGCCGTCCGTCACCGGGATGCTCAGCGAGGGCGGCGTCTTGAGGTAGTTCACGAGGCTCTGCCCCGTGGGCGTGGGTTTCCAATCGCCGGGCCCGTAGATGGCCGACGGTCGGACGACCACCACCGGCTGACCCTCGTCGGCAGCCTCGAGGGCGACCCGCTCGGCTTCGTACTTGGACAGCACGTAGGCCTCGGGATCTTGCAGGTTGAATGCGTGGCTCTCGTCCATCTCTTCGGCAGCACGCGTCGAGCCCATGGCCGCCACGCTGCTGGTCACCACGATCTTGTCGATGCCGCGGCGCCGGGCCGCTTCCAGCGTGGCACGGGTGCCCTCGATGGCCGGGCGCAAGATGGTCTCGGGATCGGGGTCCCACATCTTGAAGTTGCTGGCCACGTGGTACAGCCGATTGCAGCTCGCGAGCGCGCGGAACACGGTGTGCTCGACGGTGATGTCGCCGTAGGCCAGCTTGCAACGGTCGGTGGGCAGATCGGCCAGGTGGCGCAGGCTCGAGCCGGGCCGAACCAGAGCTTTCACGTGCTCACCGCGCTCGACCAGGGCACGAACCAGGCGCGAGCCCACGAAGCCCGACGCGCCGGTGACCAGAGTCCATGACTGGGTCATGCCGGGCTAAGTACCACCGGGCCCGCGGCGCTGTCAGCCCCGCGTCAGTTCCGGCCGCGGGTTCGCGCGCCGCAGGTGGGTGGGCTCGCCAGGGCTGCCTCGGCGGCGCGACGCACGGCCAGCGGGGAGCCCTCTTGGGTCAGGCGACGCAGCCGCTTGGGCAAATCGGCGGGTCGGATCCGCGACAGCGCGCCCAGCGCCACGGGGCCCAGCGCACGCGCCTCGGGGCTCGCCCCCGGGTCGCCCAAGGCCAGCGCCAGCTGGGTGAGCACGTCGACCGATTCGCCGTCGCACATCAGCCCCAGCGCCAGCGCGGCCGAGACGCGAACGTCGACCACCTCGTCGCGGTCTTCGAGCCGGTCGCGAATGGCCTCTGCGTGGGCGCTGGCCCGACGTTCGCCCAGGGCGATGGCCGCGGGCCCGCGGACCTTGGGGGATTCGTCGCCCAGCGCCTTGGCCAGCGCGCCGTCCGCCGCCGCGCTGGCGCCGTACTTGGCCAGGGCCACGGCCGCGGCGGCGCGGATCATCGGCCAGCGATCCGAGCTCAGCAGGCCGGTGGCGGCACCCACGGCGAACGTGCCCGCTGGCTTGGTCAGGTTCTCGAGGGCAGCCTCGCGCACGCGCACCTCGGGATCCGCGAGGGCCTTCACCAGCTCGGGCTGGAACTTCTCGACGCGCGGCACGCGACGCGCCGCCTCGGCGCGCACGTGAGGGCTTGGGTCCGAGACGATGGCCCGCGCCAACAGCGAGCGCGCGCCCGCGTCACGCTCCGAGAGCGCCGCCGCCGGGCCCAGCGCCAGGTAACGCGTGCGGAAGTCGGCACCGGGCCCCGCGACGCGCAGCAGCGCCGCCGACGACTCGGGGACGAACGCGGGGGCGCGGTCGCCCAGCGCGCGCAGCAGATCGAGGGTGGAGAGCTGAGGCAGCGACCCATCGGCCAGCAGGCGCTTCACCTCGCCCGCTGCTTTGGGATCACGGGTGGCCCAGCCCAGCGCCTTGCGCAGCAGCCGGCGACCCGGCGCGTCGGCGGCAGGCAGCATCGGCACCACGAGCCGCACCGCGCGGTCGGGCGCCACCAGCGAGAGCTCGGAAGCAAGCAGCGGTCGCAGCCGTGGGGGAGCCCTGCCGAGCGCGCTTTCCAGCGCGTCGGCGGCGTCGCTGCCGCAGCGCCGCAGCCGATCGCGCCCGTGGCGTCGCTGCGCAGGAAACGGACCGGTCAGCGCTCGCAGATAGAGCGGAACGCCGGCGGCGCAGGGCGACTGATCGATCACCGCCAGCGCAACGCGCCGCCCGCCCTCGTCCAGGGTGTCGAAGGCCTTCTGGATCGGTTCGACCGCAGCAGCACCCAGCGCCCGCAAGGCGTCGGCCGCTGCTTCGGCGCGCTGCCCACCGCCGGCCAGCGCGCCGACCAGGCTGTCCACCGTGTTCTGATCGAATTCGGTCTTTGCGGTCAGCTCGGCGAACGTCACCCGGGCGTCGGCGCCGCCCCCCGCTGCGCGCTCGGTCACCAGCGCCAGGCAGTCACCCTTGATGGGCGCGTCGAGCGCGATCTCGAAGCGCGCGCCGGGCTGCTTCCAGGCGTCGTCGGGCAGGGTGACGTGGATCACGCGATCGTGGGTCGCCAGCCAGAGCTCGGCGGGCGCCACGCCTTTGTCGGGCGCGGGCCCGGGCGGACGCAGCACCAGCTCGAAGCCGTGGATCGGCAGCTGCGAGGGCGCGTCCATCCGCACGAACTCGCCGCGACCATCGCCACCGCGGTTCTCGGCCCAGGTCGTCTCGGGCTTGCCGTCGGTGAGCGCGGCCGGGTCCCCCACGGCGCTGGTGGCCGCCGTGGCGCGCAGCAAGCGATAGCTGGCGCGTGGCGCGTCGTCCGCCAGGGCGCGGGCGGTGACGCGCACCGCGCTCTCGCGTTCGGCCGAGCCCAGCCGCTGCACCTTCGCGGGTTTGAGCGACAGGTCCGGCGCCACCAGCTTGGGCGACAGAATCGCCGGTCGGCCGCACAGGCTCAGATCTTCGCGCTGCTCGCCGAGCACGATGCTCCACGTTCCGTCGGCGTTCGGATCCCCGCGTTGCACCATGGGCCCTCTCCGAAGCCCCGGCTCGCCTTCGATCAGCCCGGCCCATCCTCTGAAGAGGAGCTTGGGTTTGCCGCTGCCGTCGAGCGGCGCTGCCACCACCGCGTGCCAGATCCGCGAGCGAGTGGGATCGGGGATTTCCACCGTCACCAGGCGCCGCGCCGGGGCGATACGCACCACCGCCAGCTTCGCGCGGGTGGCCAGCGCCCTGGCGTCGGCGGGCAGCTCCAGATCGAGCGCGGCGTCGAGCGTGCACGGGCTCGCCGCGCAGACCGCCGCGCGCAAGCTCTGGTCCGGAGCGAAGCCCAGGCTGAGCGCCGGTTGGCGATCGCCCGCGGGCGCGTGCGCCACGACGGGCTTCGGCTTCTGCGCGTGTGCGCCGGCGGTGACACCCAGAATCAGCGCGAGGGCCCGGAGACGCACGCGCGGATTGAACCAGGAGTCGGGCGAGGGCGCCAGCGGTGAGGCGCGGTAGGATTACGCTCGAGTGCTGAGAGCCTGATCGTCAGCCGTCTGCCGGTTGCGCCAGCTTGCGCGACCACAAGAACGCATCGACGCGCCGCGAGCCCAGGGCGATGTGACCCCTGAGCAAGCCGGTGCGCCGGAAGCCGTGCAACGGGAAGACTGCCGACAGGCGCGTGTCGTCGGCGGGGCTGAGCGCGAAGCAGCTGACCACCTCGCGGCGCAACAGCTCGTCGCAGATCTGCTTCACCGCGCCCGAGGTGAGCGCAAGCTCTTTCTCGGTCTTGGGCGCGGTGAGCAGCTCGAGGAAGGCGTTGTTGAAGCATGCCTGCGTCTCGACCGACGCCCACAGCGAGAGGCCGCCTCGGGCCGTGCACTGGAAGTAGCTGCGCACCACGTCGCGGCCAAAGGGCTCGAACCCGCTGAGCGCCCGCCCGGCGCGAACGGCGGCGGCCACGGCCTTGTCCACCTCTGCCTGCTTCGGCTGCGAGAGCTTCACGGCGACCGGCGGCACCGCCTCGACGTCTTTGATGGCGCGGCGCACCGCCTGGTACACCCGATCGGTCTCCACGTCGTCGCCGCTGTCGGTGAGGGCTGGGCGCGTGCCCGAGTGCTCGTTCTCTTCGTAGTCGTCGTCACCCACCACCAGCGCGCCGAGCACGAACGCATCGCTGCGCTTGTAGAAGCCGGGGATGTTGCCCTCGCGGGCAAAGCCCATGCGCACCCAGGCCGAGCACTCGTCCCGCTCGACCAGCGTGTAGACGCGCTCGGCGCCCTCGCGCCGGGCGGCGTCGAGCACCAGCGCGCGCTTCACGGGGCTGGGCCCGCTGCGGAAGTCGATGATCCGAAGTGTGCGGGCCCGCCGATTGGCGAGCAGGCAGAGCGACACGCCGGGCTTGTAGATGAAGAGCTCTTCAGAGACGCGCGGAGCAGTGTTGGAACGAGCGGACATCGACCCCCCTTGAGGCTGCGAAACCGGTGGGTCGGACCAGGCTTCGCGGTGTTGAGTGCCCGAA
Source organism: Polyangiaceae bacterium (assembly GCA_023150915.1). Classification (GTDB taxonomy): domain Bacteria; phylum Myxococcota_A; class Polyangia; order Polyangiales; family Polyangiaceae; genus JADJKB01. Next base: position 7,595 of record JAKLKA010000006.1, on the reverse strand, counting down.
CCACGAGCACGCTTTCAGAATTGAAACGCTGCCCTACCATGGGCCCTGAGCCTGAGCAACGCGCCCCGTGACGCAACGCGCCAACCCACGCTCGCGCGCGAAAGCCCGCAAAAGCCAGCGACCAGCGCGCGTGGAAGCCCCCGCCCGGCCCGCGCGGGGTCAGACGAACCGCGCTGCCGACGCCGGATCCGCGCCCAGGGCGCCAAGCACGTCGGACAGGCGCTTCAGCGGCAGCGACACCCGGGTGGGCATGCCGCCCGCCAGCCCGAAGAGCGTGAGGAAGTTGAGGCCGCTGTCGAAGCTCGCGGCCACGGCCACGTTGTTCTTGTCGATCACCACCGACACGGGCTCGCGCTCTTGGCCCATGAGCAAGAGCAAGGTCTTGTCGAGCTTGCCGTAGCCTTCACGCACGTCGACCACCGCGATGCCGGGCGGCAGGCGCTCGTAGCGCTGCGCAGCGCGCCGGGTCTCTTGCTCGACCGGGATCAGCTCGGCCGCGGCGCGATCGATCGGCTCCCACAGGCTGGCGTCTGCCAAGCCCGTCGACAGGTGGCGCACGATCAGCCCGAAGAGCCCCGCGTCGTTGTGGCGTGCACGCAGCGCGCGGTCGAAGCGCTGGGCAATGGCACTGGGCTCACCGATGCGCGTATCGACGGCGCGCGCGTCGGCGTCGCAGCCGGGATAGGGCTCGACGCCCTCACGCATCCACTTGGCAGCGCTGGCCAGGCCGTCGAAGTCGGTGTGGCACACGATGGTCTCTACCGGCCCCACGCGCGCGACCAGCGCGGGGTCGATCATCTCGGGGCACGCGCCATGCTCGGATTTCTTCGCCAGCACGAAGCGCGGGTCGGCGGCGAAGCGCGCGTGCTCGTCGTGGTCGTGGTGATCCACCCAGGCCCTGAGCCGCTCGCCCAGCGCCTCGATGAACGGCAGGGTCACCTTCTCGAAGCCCGATCCGAGCCCGGCAAAGGCCACGTCCACGACCACGACCCGGCCAGAAAGCTGTTGGGCTTTCGGCAGCTTGCGTGGCGTTGTGAAAGCGAGCGCGGGGGAGAGCATCGGACTGGGCCCAAGGACCGTCCAACTGCCGACATGACAGAGGCGCGGAGCTGGAGCAGAACACTGGGTAGCATGCTTTCCGTCCGGGCGACCGCCGCCGTCGCGCTCTTGGCCGTTCTCGTGGCTCTGCCCGCCCCTGCTGACGCGGGCGACGCCAAACCGGCCGACGCCAAACCGGCCGACGCCAAACCGGCCGACGCCAAACCGGCTGGCTGCACGCTGAGCGGCAGCACGCTGCCCGCCATCGACACACTGATCTACGACAAGGCCGACGGCGGCAGCGCCATCGCGCGGCTCACCGGCGCCAAGGTCGGCCTGACGGCGTCTGAGTTCTACGCGGGCGGCGGCGATCGGGTTCGCATCAAGACCAGCGCCAGCACTGGCGCGGGCGGCGGCACCGGCACCGGCGGCTTCCGCATCGAGGGCTTCATCGACGCCAAGCGCCTGCCGGTGTTCACCACCAAGAGCGTGTCGGTGGTCAAGAGCCACGTGATGATCGCCGCCCAGCGCGAGGTGAGCGTGATCGAAGCGGGCAGCGGCAAGCTGCGCGTGAAGCGCCAGGTGGGGTCGCCCTTCAGCCAGGCCTTCACGGGCTGGGCCGAGTGCGACGCGCTGGCGCTCTCGGCGTCCACGCCGAGCGGCTGGTCGCCGGCGGGCAACGCTCGGGCCTACGTCGCCAAGAAGGACGTCGAGCTCTACGACAGCGGCGACGACGGCCGGAGCCTGATCACCATGTTGAGCCCGGACTCCGCGAGCGACGGCATCGTGCTGTGGAGCACCGAGAGCAAGGGCGGCTGGGTGCACCTGCTGCATCACTCGGACGTGGTGATCGACGCCTGGGCGCGGGCCAAGGACCTGAAGGCGCTGCCCAAGGGCGAAACGCAGGATTCGCAGCCGGCGGCCACCACCCGGCGCGTGCCCCCGACGCTGAAGCTTGGCGGCAACGCCAACTCGGCCACCGCGCCCAAGGACCTCGAGATCCGATCGAGCGCCAGCGACAAGGGCAAGGTCATCGGCACGCTCGAGTCCGGCGCCGAGGTGTACGTGCTCGACATCGTCGCGGGCTGGGCCAGCGTGCTGCCCAAGGTGCTGAACGTGGCACCCCACGGCGACGGCCAGTTCTGGGTCAAAGCGTCCAGCCTGGGCGTCTCGCCGTGAGCCAGGTCGACAGCCGCGTGAGCGTGCGTGCGACTCTCGCCGTGCGCCCGCCGTAGGTCCCGCGCGATGAATCTCGCGGTGAGCGTCGCGACGAATCTCGCCGTGAGCCTCGCGGTGAATCTCGCCGTGAGTCTCGCGGTGAATCTCGGCGCGAGTTCGTGTTAGCTTCCGCGCCGTGCCGAGCGTCGACCGAGCGATCATCGAACGGGCCCTGAGCCACACCCTGGACAAGTGCGACTTCCCCGAGCTCGGGACGAAGTACGAGGGCAAGGTCCGCGACAACTACACACGCGACGGCAAGCGCACCATCGTGGTCACCGATCGCATCAGCGCCTTCGACCGCATCCTGGGCACGCTGCCGCTCAAGGGTCAGCTCTTGAACCACGTGGCTGCCTGGTGGTTCGACAAGACGCGCGAGGTCGCTCAGAACCACGTGATCGCGGTGCCCGACCCCAACGTGCTCATCGCGCACGAGTGCACGCCGCTCCCGGTCGAGATGGTGGTGCGCGCGTACCTGACTGGCACGACCTCGACCAGCATCTGGGTGCACTACGACAAAGGGGCCCGCACCTTCTGCGGTCACGCCCTCCCCGACGGTCTGAAGAAGCACCAGCGCCTGCCCCAGCCCATCCTCACGCCCAGCACCAAGGCCGCCAAGGGCGGCCACGACGTCTCGGCCAGCCGCGACGAGATCCTGGCGCTCTCGGGCATGCCCGCCGTCGACTTCGACGCCGCCGCGAGCATGGCGCTTGCCCTGTTCGCCGCTGGGCAGCGCATCGCAGCCGAGCGCGGCCTGATCCTGGTCGACACCAAGTACGAATTCGGCAAGACGCGCGACGGCCGCATCGTAGTGATCGACGAGATCCACACCCCCGACTCGTCCCGCTACTGGAAGAGCGCGACCTACGCCGCCCGCTTCGCCGCCGGCGAAGACCCCGAGAGCTTCGACAAGGAATACCTACGCCGCTGGCTAGCCGAACGCGGCTTCACCGGCGACGGCCCGATCCCGCCGATCCCGGATGAGATCCGGGTCGAGGCGACGCTGCGCTACATCGAGGCGGTGGAGACGCTGACCGGTGAGGCGTTCGTTCCGAATTTGGAGGAACCGATCGGGAGGATGCGGAGGAATCTGGGGATTGGGGGGTAGCGCTGGGGGCGAGCGCGATCACGGGTGAGCCGGGCAGCCAGTGACGGCGGCGAGGGCGTGGGCAGCGTTCGGCGGGTGGGACGGCGAGTTAGACAGCGCGGACTCGCGCGTCCTCGATCACGGGGCGGCACATCGGTATGATTATCAGATGGCGCCCGCGCTACGCCGCATGGGGGCCGTCGTCGCAGTCGCCGGCACGGCATGCGGACAGATGGCACTGGAGACGGATCCTGCTCTCGATGCAGCTAAGGATTCGCCGGTTGCAGAAGTAGGGACTGACGCGAATGCCATCGACGGGGATGTCGACGTGGCGGACGCCGGTGCCGGCGGCGCGCAGAGCGACGCGATGGCCGACGCCGCGGACGTGCCAGCTCCGGCGTGGTCGGCAGCCGCGACCATGCCGCAGGGAAAAGCCGACCACTCGTCGGCACTCGTTGCAGGCCAAGTAGTCGTGGCGGGAGGTATCGACAGTCTGCACAACGCATCTGTGACCGCAGCGGCGTACGACCCAGCGAGCGGTGCTTGGTCGTCCATGCCGAGCATGTCGAGCGCGCACGGCAACGCTTGCTCGACATTGCTGGCGGACGGGCGCTTCTTGGTCGCAGGTGGACTCTCCGTGCTTGGCAAGTGGACGGCACAACTCACAGCGTCCGCGGAAGTCTTCGATCCTGCAGCAGGCGCCTGGACTGCAACGAAGACGGTGATGCACGTCTCACGCGCGTCGCACGAGTGCGCGCTGCTCCAGGGTGGTGCGGTGCTCGCGTTGGGAGGCATTGCAGCCATTCCGCCGGGGCCGCCGACAGCGAGCGCCGAACTCCTTCTGCCTGCCGCGGGATGGGTGACCACTTCGCCGTTGCCGGTCGGACGCATTGGATTCACTGCAACGCCCCTGGGTGACGGTTCCGTGCTCATCGCGGGCGGCGCGGGCGAGGGTGGCGCGGCGATGGCCAGCGCCTTGCTGTTTGATCCTGCGAAGGGAGCATTCGTTTCGACCGGCTCGCTGGCTGCGGCTCGGGCTGGGCACCGCGCGGTGTTGCTGCAGGACGGTCAAGTACTGATCATGGGCGGCACCGCCGAGACCGCTCCCTCGAGCGGCGCCGAACTGTATGACCCCTCGAAAGGTGTGTGGACCACCACCGCCAGCATGTTCCTCGCCCGAACCGCCTTTTCCGCCACGCTACTCGGGTCGGGTCGAGTGCTGGTCGCGGGGGGTAACGGTCCCGTCGGGCCTGAGGCTTCAGCGGAGATATACGATCCCATCCAAGGTACGTGGTCATCCGCGGGCAACATGGTCGTCAAACGCGCGGCGCACGCCGCGACGCTTCTGCCGTCTGGCAAAGTGCTCGTGACCGGCGGCTGGGTCGGCGCATGGGCACCCAGCGATAGTGCCGAGTTGTTCGATCCGTCGGCGCTATGAGATTCGCCTTGGGTCGTCTGCGAGCTCGTCAGCGGCACAGCAGTTCGGAACCGACGCCCATGCGGCTGTATAACGAGACACACGTTCACCCGCGAGCGCCGAGCGTCAAGTCGTCAGGCGGCAAGGCGCTGCAGACGCGGGCGAGTGCCGCATCAGTTTGGTCGCCCGCGGACGCGGGACGGACGGTGAAGTCGGCAAGACCGGCGTTCGGCGGGTGCAACGTCCAGTTAATTAGACAGCGGTCGATACTACGCGGCGGACTTGAGACTCTCTCTAATGATTCTCGGGTGGCGCGCGTCACTTCTGGTCAGCAACCTCGCCGTACGCCAGCGCTCCGCGCGTGCACGCAAGCTCGGTGGGGTCGACCTTCGGGAACGTCAGCGCACCAACGTAGCCCCGTCGACTGGTGGTTCTGGCACGCACCTGCGTGGGAGGCAGGATCACTCGCTCACCCGGGCAGACTGTAGGCACGGTGCCTGCGAGCAGGGCGGAGCGCACCCGGTCAAGGTCCTTCTGCCCGACAAGCGACGTCCAATCGGCACACGCCACCACCGCGACGGTCACATCGGGCGCGTAGACGCTGCTCTGATCGGGTCGCGACCCCGTCAGCGCCACCACCTCTCCCTGGTTACCGTAGGCGCGGATGACGCGAATGGGCTGCGCGAAGCCCGATCCTGAGTCGCAGTAAGGCACATCCGCCCAGTAATGTCGCTCGTTCTTGCTCTTGCAGGCCGAGGGCCCGAGCAGAGCTGCCGCCGGCAAAGCCATGATTGCGAGCACCTGCATGGTGTGGTCGTACATGGGCACGGCGGCTGGGTCGCGAAGGGCGCGCGTCAATTGCCACCAGTTCCCGATCTACACCTCGGGCGCCGATCGGTCGAGCGCGCGTGTGGACCTGAGCGGCCGCGAGTTGCTCGGCAACGGGAGGGTCAGGCGTGCGCGTCGTGCTCATCGGACGAAGGAGAGCCCGAATGTCCGGCTGCATAACGAGACACACGTTCACCCGCGAACGCCGAGCGTCAAGTCGTCAGTCGGCGAGACGCGACAGACGCGGGCGAGTGCCGCATCAATTTGGTCGCCCGCGGGCGCGGAACGGACGGTGAAGTCGGCAAGACCGGCGTTCGGCGGGTGGAACGTGAGTTAGGCGGCAGCCATGACCTCCCCGATCACCCGATGCGGAGGGCAGTCGCCCACTTGGTTCGCCACAGTCGCGCGATGACATCGAAAACGTCAAGCATGCCTGCTGGCTTCGGTGGTGGCGGCGCACCAAAGAGCCGCGCGAAGTCACGACCGTGCTCGGGAGTCCCGACTCGCTGTACCGCAGTGCACGCGGCGAAAAGAACAGAAATTCCCGGCCAAACTGGCGAAAGATCCTCTCCCCGCGTGTGGATGACGGCGAGGTCGGCTAGCTGCGGGTAGTACCGCGTGAGGAGTGACCTCAGTTGTTCGACATCGGCGACGCCGATCGAGCGCAGCGCGCGTGCGGGCCAATCGAAAGTTGCGGATGGCAGCGCAACCTTGCCCCTGCCAGCGATCGCGAACAAGTCGTCGAGCCGCTGGACGAGCTCGTCGGACTCGACGAACGCTCTCAGTCCTGGTCCGACCAGTAGGGGCGGTCTCCGTGGCCGTGCTCGTGCGGCATTGAGGACCACTCCCGATGGTTCGAATTCCATTCGCGCGTACCGTCCGTCGCGAACATAGATGCCATGCGGCCAGTCTGGATCGATGGCGTCGAGCTCGGACAACGCCCACTCGTCGAGCATATCGAGCAGATGGTCGCGGTAGTCCAGAATGTCCGCGACGGGAATCTCCACCCTCTGATTGGGAAAGTAGCGAAGTGTCCCAGACTGCGAGAATCGAACAACGAGCGTCCCGTCTCCGGGCGACAGAAAGAGCGTGCCGTAGTGCGTGAGCTGGGTGCGAAGATCCCAGAAGTGTTGCAGCCAGTGCCAGCGGTCGAACCGGAGGAGCACATGCTGGGTAGCGAGCTTGCTGAACGACTTCGGGGTACGCCGAGTCTTCTCTCGGACGAGCGCAGCCACGACCTCGAGCGTGCTGTAGATGGCGGCAAGGTAGGATTCCAGGTCAGAAATGATCGCGAAGACTTGGTCGTAGTCGCCGAAATCCTCACTTGGTGGGGTTACCTGCGCGAGGCTGGACTTCAGGACGCGGAGCCGATGCTCAACGAAGCTGAGCTTCTGCTCCAGCGCCATGTGTAACGACGCATAGGCGCCCCAGTCTCGCAGGTTGGTGTTGCGCTTGATGGTTGCGACTGCGAGGCATGTCCAAGCGTGTATTGGGCGGATGTCCGCCGGCCGTACCTCCGGGATGGAGTAGTCATGGACAATCGAAGCGACGTCGAGCAGGTCCACGCGCGTGTCGTCTGCGACGCTGCGCTCACCTGGAGTGAGTAGCGACAGTTTGCTCGCGGAGGCAACGGTTCGGAGGGTCTTCACGGAGGTCGCCTCGGTCCGCCTAACCAGCATTCTACCGAAGTCCCGCCGCCCGCGCCTCGCTATCCGGAATCGCATGAAGACGTGCGGCGCGCGCCTACCTCCCGGGATCCCTTGGTCTGCTCGCGGCAATCGCGCCCCCGCCGCCGCAGAACCGGATAATCGGCGCTCACCGACCTAGCGCCGCCCGCACTCGCGCGAGCGCCTCCGGCAGCGCACGCTCGACAAGGTCCGCGTCCAACCGGAGGATGCGGAAGCCGAGCTTCGCAAGCTTGCGGTCCCGCCGAGCGTCCGCGGCACCGCGGGCGCGATGAGCCGCGCCGTCCACTTCGATGACGAGCCGCGCGGCGGGCACCACGAA
>JAKLKA010000289.1 GCA_023150915.1 Polyangiaceae bacterium | reverse complement strand
GGGGGCGGGCTTGGCGGTCGCCTGCGAGTCGTTGTCTTCTTGCGGGTCGTCCTTTCCGCCGCAAGAAAACAGCTCTTTGCTGCAGCTGCCCTGATCGCACCAGCTGTCTTTCGGACACCAGCCGTCGGGCTTCTTGGGCGAGCAGCCGACGTCGTCGGGCACGCAACCGGTGCTGCCCATGCACACCAGCCCAGCGGGGCAGACCGCAGCGGCATCGCAGCCGGCGCGGCAATAGTTGCCGGTGCCGTCCTCGGTCTTCGAGCACCAGTAGCCCACGCGGCAGTCCAGGTCCATGCCGCAACCCTGGATGCAGACGCCGCTGCCGTCGGCGGCGACCGGCTGGCACGAGCCCTGGCCGCACACGCTCGAGTCCTGGCAGCCGAACGACAGGCAGTAGCCCTCGAGCCAGGCGCTGATCTTGCCCGAGCCCTGGTAGCACTTGGCGTCGGTGGTGGTGCACTCGGTGTCGTCGGCGCACTTGGCGCCGGGCTCGCCCGCAGGCGGCGCGAACAGCTCGCAGAACGTGCCCGCCGCGGCGTCGCAGCCCTTGCCCTTGATGGGCGCGCAGACCTCGTGCCGGTTGATGGCGCCGCCGCTGCACGCGGCCGCGTCGATCTTGGGCAAGCAGAAGCCGTTGCCGCCGACCACCGTCGAGTTGAAGCACAGCGCGCCGGGGTCGCAGCCGTCGGGTGACGCGGGCGCGGGGCAGGGCGCGGTGGCGCGAGTCACGCACACGCCGTGCAAGCACACGCCGGCGTGCGCCGCGTTGCCTTCGCACTCGGCGTTGACGGTGCACGCGCTGCCCGGCAGCTTCGGACCGGCGGCGTCCGCGTCACTGCCTGCGTCGGTCTTGGGCTTGTCGTCGCCGCCGCCGTCTTCCGAGCTGCAGCCGGGAGCGAACACGAACAGGCACGAGAGCGAGCCCAAGGCGAGGACGGAAAGCGCGCGGTAGGTCATGGCGGGCGCGGAGGTTGCCACGGCCCTCGGGCATTTCCAGGGCCTTTCGAAAATGGCGCGTCATTTCCGGATGAGCGCGCGTGCGCCCGAGCGGCTCAGCGCCGGGTGAAGCTGCGCAGCCGCTCCATCGCGGCTTTCTGGCCGAAGCGCTCGGCGAAGTCTCGCGCGTTCCTGCCGGCATAGTCGACGGCGCGGGCGTCGGCGCCGCGCGCCACCAGCACGTCGAGGGCGGGGGTATGTCCGAACGCTGCGGCGACCATCAGCGCGCTGACGCCGGCCGAGGTCGCACGCGTGGCCGGCGTTGCGCGGGCGTTGGGATCGGCGCCCCGGGCCAGCAGCGTCCACATCACCTCGGCGTGACCGATGGACGGCGTGTGCGCGGGCCAGATCGGAGCGCGGAGGTCGGTGTGGTCGGGATCGGCCAAAAACGTGGGCAGCGCCGGGTGCCCCGCCGCGGCCGCAGCGAAGATGGGCGCCACGCCCCGCGTGTCCGGGGCATTCGGGTGGGCGCCGGCGTCGAGCAACGCGGTGACGATCTCGTTCGAGCCCGCGGCAATCGCGTGGCAGAGCGCGTTCGGCGTGACCAGCGCGCCGGCCGCCAAGAGCTCCGTCGCGCGAGCGTGATCGCCGGCGGCCGCCGCCTCTTCCAAGACGGCCGCCAGCGAGGCTCGCGTTGCCCCCGCGTTGGACATCGATCTCGGATGCTACCGGACGGGACGCGGGGTGGCCGAATAGTTGACGCTGCTGCGCTGACGCGGTCCCTCCCGGCACGCTGGGCGGCAAGTAGAGGTCGTGGCACCCTTCGGTTGATGCGCGCGCCCGCCCTCCTCGTGGCCCTTCTGCTCGTCGGCTGTGGTGGTGACGAGGGCGGGGCCGAAGGAACGGGGGGCGGCGGCGGGGTTGCGGAGGGCGGCAACGACGCCGGGCCAGCCACCGCATGCCCGGAAGGCCTGCCGGGGCCGAAGCTGATCGCGGTGCCAGCCGCGAACGGGCAAACCTACTGCATCGATCAGCGCGAAGTGGTCAACGCGGAGTACCAAACATTCTTGGGGGCGCTCGAAGGCAAGGCGGCCGTGCAGCCCGCCGAGTGCGCGTGGAACAAGGCGTTCGAGCCGGAGCTGTATGACCCCACGGACCCAGACGACGACGGCATCAATTCCGGGAAGTGCTCGAACCAGACCTGGAACGCCGATCCGAGCTTCGCGGTGGTGTGCGTGGACTTCTGCGATGCGTGGGCGTACTGCGCGTGGGCCGGTAAGCGACTCTGCGGGGTGGTCGGTGCCGCGGGCACCGTGGTGAACGTGATGACGGCCGAGCAGGGGCAGAGCACCGGCACGTCGACCCAGAGCGAGTGGTACAACGCGTGCAGCCAGGGTGGCACCACGAAGTTCCCTTACGGCGACAGCTACGTTGCTGGCCGTTGCGTGGATGCCGAGAAGGTGAAAACCGCCGGCAAAGAGCAGGCGCGCTCGACCCAGGACACGACGGACAGCTCGTGCCACGGTACCAAGACGCCGTTTCGGGACGTGCACCACCTGAGTGGTAACGCCTGGGAGTGGCAGAACCTCTGCCACAAGGAGGGCTGCGCGAGCCAGGGAGGGTCACGCGCCGGGTCAACGGGAGCGGAGCTCGGGTGCGGGAGCTACGGAATAACGGCACCCAGCCACATCAGCCCGTACTCCGGATTTCGCTGCTGCGCTGACGCGGTCCCTCCCGGCACGCTGGGCGGCAAGTAGAGGTCGTGGCACCCTTCGGTTGATGCGCGCGCCCGCCCTCCTCGTGGCCCTTCTGCTCGTCGGCTGTGGTGGTGACGAGGGCGGGGCCGAAG